>NZ_JBFIII010000020.1 GCF_041601295.1 Immundisolibacter sp. | reverse complement strand
TCGTGCCGGCCATGGTGCGGGGCATCAGGCGTTTTGTGGGATCCGGTCATGGCAGGCTCCGCAAGATAATGACGGGCGCCGTACGGCGCCTTGTCGTCACCTTAGCCGCGCCACGTGCAGGCGACGTTGACCAGACTCAACCCGGCTTCTGGCGCCGCGCGGTCCAGGGCGGCTCCACGGCATACCGCGATCAAACATCCGCATTTTCCAAGGTGGCATAGCGCGCGGCACCCAGCAGGCCGATGCGCGGCTCGGTGATTGCATAAATCGGCACCTGCCTCACTACTGCTTCCATGCGGCCCTTGTCGCGGACGGCATCCAGGAACACGCTGCCGCCAAACAGCGACAGATTCTTTTGCACCACGCCGCCGGCCAGGTACAGCCCTCCGAACGGCAGACAGGTCAGGGTCAGATTGCCGATAGCTGCGCCACATACGGTGGCGAACAGGGTCATGGCCTCGGCGGCCAGTGCATCCCCGGCCACAGCGCGTGCGGCAACGGTATCCGGACTGACCGCGTCGCCGCCGAGGAATTCGTAGTGCAGCGCCAGGCCCGATCCGGACACCAGGCGCTCGCACGACACGCGCCCCCCGCCCAGACGCTGGCGCACGAACTCCCGTAGCTGTACCTGGCGGGCGTCCTGAGGGGCAAAATCCACATGACCGGCTTCGCTAGGAAACACACGCCCAGACCCCGCCGCTGGCGCAACCAGGGCCATGCCCAGCCCGGTACCGATGCCCAGGACCGCACGCAGGCTACCCGCTTGCACCTGGCCAGCCTGCAGCTCGACCAGGTCGCTGGGTGCGAGCAGGTCCAGACCGTAGCCGACAGCGGCGAGGTCGTTGATCAGGTGTAGCCGCGCGATGCCAAGCGTTTGCGCCAGCCGCCGACTGTCTAGCTGCCAAGGCAAATTGGTGATGCGCGCCTGGGTGCCGCCGCCCGGTGCCGGCTGCACGGGTCCGGCCACCGCGAGGCAGGCGGCAACCGGTGCGCACGCGCCGGCCAGGAATTCGCGCACCATGTCGGCCAGGTCGGCATAGGCGGCGCTATCGAAGCGTTTCTCGGCCAGCACCTGCGCTTGGCCGTCACGCCAGCGAGCGCGCAACAGCAAGGTTTTGGTGCCGCCGATATCGCCGGCCAGCAGTTCCATGGACGTTTACCCCGATCAAGCCTGGTCCGACCAGTTTGCCACCCGTGGCAAACATCGCGCGCCGATCAGCGGTCGAAAACGCCCTGTTCGATCAGCTCGTACCAGGCCAGCAGATCCTGGTTTCCGTGGCCCTTGGCCACCGCCTGCGCGTACAGGCTCTGTATCAAACTACCGACGGGCAGTGTGACGCCGGCCCGCTCGGCCAGTTCGCGCACCAGGGTAATGTCCTTGCAACTCATGGTCAGGCCGTCTGTGCTGTGGTCGAAAGGCACGCGACCGTCGAACTTGGGCTTGACCAGCACATCCATGACGCGCGTCGGGGCCAGGCAGGTGTCCATGACCTCCAGCAGGCGTTGTGGCTCGATGCCGACGGCCCGACCGAGCGCCACCGACTCCATGACCCCGGACAGGGTGGAGACCAGGATCAGGTTCTGGCACAACTTGGCGGTCTGACCGCTGCCGACCGGCCCCAGATGAAAGATATTGCGACCCATCAGGGCCAACATCGGCCGCACGCGCTCGAACACGGCCGCCTCGCCGCCCACCATGATGCTGAGCGTGGCGGCCTGTGCGCCGGAACCGGCGCCGCTCAGTGGCGCGTCCAGAAAACCGATATCACGCGCTGCCGTGATCTGCGCCAGCTCGCCGGCCAGCTGCGGGCTGATAGTGCTGCAATCGACGATGGCACCGCCTGGCTGCATGGTGCCCAACAGCGCCTCCACCGTGGCGCGGACTACTTTCTGGCTGGGCAGGCAAGTGAAAACAATCTGCGCCTCGCGCCCAACCGCGACCGCATCGGCGCAGGCCGTGAGTCCCTGCGCAACCGCCGCGCCAAGCGTCGACGCCACCGGGTCGTAGCCCAGCACCCGATATCCGGCGCGCGCCAGGTGGCCGGACATGGGCAGGCCCATGGTGCCCAGCCCGACGAAACCGAGCGCCGTATCCATCGGCTCAGCCCTTCTTGCCGGGCCTGGCCGGCTTGGCCTTGGCTTTAATCGGTCCGGCCTTGGCCGGCTTCGCCTTCACGGCCTTGACCGTGCCTGCAGCGGGCTTGGCCGACCCGGCCTTGGCCGCGGCAGCCTTGCGCGCGGCCGCGCTTTCAGTCAGAGCTTCCTTCATCGCAAAGTAGGCATTGGCAGCCGCCGGAAAGCCGGCATAGACGCCGACATGGCCGATGATCTCCACGATTTCCTGCTGCGACAGGCCCACTTTCAAGCCGCTTCGGATGTGCACCTTAAGCTGTGGCAGGGCGTTGCCCATCGCCGCCAGAGCAGCAATAGTGGTGATCTCGCGATCACGCAGGGCCAGCTGCTTGGTGCGCGCATAGGTGTCGCCGAAGGCGTAGGCAATGGTCGCCTTGGCGTAGTCGGGCGCCAGTTCGTTCAGCACGCTGACCACCGCATCGGCGGCGTCCTTGTCCTCGATGGCGCGCAGCATTTGCAGCGCCTTTTGCATGCGCGGATCAGTCTTTGCCATGGTGTCTCCCCTCCAGTTGGTCAGATTTGGTTGAAATCGATCGGCAAATCGAGATGATCATTCAGCAAGGTGATCTTCTTGCGCGCGATACGCCAGCGCCCGTCGTCCAGCACCAGCGTGTGCTCGTAGAAACCGAACAAGTGAACCGTTACCCGCCGGTGGTAGGTGCTGGTCTGCCAGTGGCTGCTGACCTGCATCTGTGTGGCGTCCAGCGCCGTCACGTGCAGGTTGCTGATGACGTGACAGGTGCGCGGTAAGGGTGTGACGAACGGCGTCAGGCCCGATTCGACGCGAAACACGCGGTCGCCAAGAGCCGCCCGGCCGCTGAGGTAGAAAAACGATACGTAGCGGTCCGGGTCGTCACCGAGCTGTTCCTCGTCCACCCAGGCCGGACACCAGAACTCGCAGTCGTCGGTGAACATGTCCAGCCAGTCCTGCCACTGCCAGCGGTCCAGGCAGTCGGCCTCCCGAAAAATCACCGCCGAAGCGACAAGGTGTTGTTCAGGGCTGACCATCAGTCTGGCGCCCGGGCCGCCAGCTCGCGCCGCTGCCCCTCTTTCATCAGCCGCAGCCACTGCCGGTAGTTGGCGTGGAACAGCGTCTCGTCGGACATGTTCAGCGGCCCCTCGCTGCAGGTTTCCGGCTCAATGCCCAGCTCGCGCGCGTAGTCGTTGGCGCCGCGTACCATCCGCCCCATTCCCCGGCCGTGGCCTTGCAGCCACTCGACCGCCCGCGCCTGCATACCTTCCTGGCAGTTGCGGTAGGCGCCGAAGTCGTCCGGCGTACCGGTGGAGCTGATGTTGAAGAAATCCTCGTACTGACGCAGACGCTGGCGGCGCGCCTCCGGCGGCTCGCCGACCGGCACCCACAGATAGATTTCCATTTCGGTCAGGTTGGTGGCCAGCGGGCGCAGCACGCGAAACTGGCCAATGACGGCGTTGTCCGTGCACTGCACGTTCGGGAAAATGGTCAGGTTACGGCCGTACTGCAGCAGCCACTTGGCTCGCCCGGCACCCAGACGCTCGGCGAGCTGTTCGCGCTGCGGCCACAGCGGTCGGAATTCCGGCGCCGGGTTTTCGGTGAAGAACAGCGCATGGCCGTTTTTCAGGCCAAAGCTGCCGGTCTTCAGGTTGATGCCGAACATGGCCTCAATGTCCGGCCCCTTGTAGGCCGCACCGGCGCGCGCAATGCGCCGACGGGTGATCTCGATGAAGCCCTTGTGGGCGATGTTCAGGTGGTAGCCGTCCAGGCAATTCTCGACCTGCATCTTCCAGTTGCCCGGGAAGGTATAGCTGGCGTTGCCGCGCACCAGTTCCATGCCGCCCGGCGCCTGTTCGACCAGCAAGTCGATGAACACCCGGGCGTCACCCAGGTGCTGCTCCAGCGGCACCACGTCGGCGTTCAGACTGGCGAAGATCCAGCCGCGGTACTCGGCCAGTTTCGGTACCGCTTGCAGATCGTGGCTATGCGCCTCGAAGGCCGGCGTGTAGGCGGCGTCGGCGTGGTCCTTGATCGACACGCAGCGGCCGTTGGTATCGAAGGTCCAGCCGTGATAGGTGCAGCTGTGGAACTTGCGGTTGCCGGAGCGGTTCAGACACACCAGCGAGCCCTTGTGGGTGCAGGTGTTCAGGAAGGCCTTCAGTTCACTGGCGGCATTGCGCGTGACCAGCACCGGCTGGCGGCCAATGTGGGTACTGAAAAAATCATGCGGCTTTGGCAGCTGCGAGGCATGACACAGGAACACCCAGTTCGACTCGAAGATGTACTTCATCTCCAGATCGAACAGGAACTCGTCGCGAAAGATGTCTCGGTGGACGGCGAATTGGCCCTCGTCGATGCGGTCGTCCAGATAACGATCGAAGTCGACAAGGCCTGCGTCCGGCAGTGGCCGTTGCGCAGGTCGGTTCATATTCTGTCAGCCCCAGCGTGTGTGTACCGCGTTGCGTCGTCCTGTTCGCCACGGTGACAGCAATACCACAGACGACGCCCCAGCTTACGTCGCAACGAAAGGGCCCACATCCGATGCACAGTCTACAACCAGCAGGTACGACGGCAGCAAGCCCTCGCACCCGCCCACCGCGACCGAGCGCCGAAGTTATTGCTTCAGCGTCCCCTGACGGCGCTCGCCGGTGCGGCGCTCAGAGCGATCGCCACTGCCTGGGTTATAGGCTTGGCTTGTCTACCGTTCCGGCTTTAACGGGCCTTGGCCCTGACAGCCGGCTTGGCTTTTACAGCCTTGACAGTGGACTTGCCTTTGGCAACCGGCTTGGCCTTGGCGGCGGCTTTAGCTTTAACCACCGGCTTGGCCTTGGCAGTTGCTTTGGATTTTGCCACCGGCTTGGCTTTGACCGCTTTAACCTTGGCTTTCGCTGGTTTTGCCTTGGCAACTGCTTTGGCCTTGACCGGTTTCGTCGCGACCTTGACCTTGACCGCGGGCTTGGCTTTCGCCTTGGCAACTGGTTTTGTCTTGGCCACAGTTTTGGCTTTAACAACGGATTTGGCTTTGACCGCTTTCGCTGCTGCTGGCTTTGCCTTGGCAACCGCTTTGCCTTTGACCGTTGTGGCTTTGGCGGCCGGCTTTGCTTTTGCTGGCTTGGCCTTGGCGACGGGCTTGGCCTTGACCACTACCTTCCCGGTAACGATCGACGCGGTTTTACCCGCGACAGCGGCTTTGGAGCGGACATTCACTAATCCATCATGTGCAGAATTATCGTTACTAGCGCACAGCATCGGTAACGCTTTCTGTCTATTCAGATCGGTCTTTGCCATGGTTTCCCTCTCGCTGGTTGGTTGAACGACGACGCCCATCCTGGGCGTGTTCGCACGGCTAGGCCAAACCGGATTCTCGCGTCACCGGCTTGCGGCGGACGGTCCTTCGCCCGCTAAAAAAATAAGACTGGCGTAACCGATCGACATTATCGGCAAAACCAAACGATCACTGAATGCAGTAGCCTTCCGGCATTGCGCGCGCAGTCGCGTGCCCGCCGCGGATGCGGCGATAACGTGGGCATGGAACACGAATGTTTCCGGCCGCACGAGTCGTCGAGGCGGGTGTTCAGAAAAGATTTGAATTCGCCGCGGACATTGTGCGACACCTGCCTTAGTGGGCGACCGAGGTGCGTAACGTAAAAATCATCCGGCTACGCAACTGGCAAGACAGGGCACGGGAGCACGCAGTTCGGCTCGCGGATAAAATGCGTTGTCAGGATTGTCGCGCCGCATGTCGTGGCGAATAAAAAGGGGCTGGTCGATCTGATCGCCAACCTTGCGCTCGGAATCCATCGGCTCTGCGGCTGCGAGCCATCCATCGACCGATCGGTTCATTCGCCTCCGGACCAGCATGCGCGCATCAACACACTCCTGCTCGGCACACAGCGCGACACTGTTTTGTCGTGATCGCTACAAATTAGACCCACGAGTCGGGCGCGATGCTAACACGCTCAAATACGCTATGGCGTGCAATCGCCGGACAAACAAAAAAAAGCGTCACGACGCTCTGCCGCGAGGTATCTTTCGTGCGCCTAAATATGCAGGTAGTCCACTGCATTGCCACGCAGGATGGCATCCCGCTCGGCGACCGGTAAATCCAGTCCAATGATGCGCTTGCCCGGCGCGCGCTCGCGGATAACAAACGGGTAATCCGACCCCACCAGCAGGCGATCGGCGCCGTACAGGCTGATCAAATAGCGCAGCGCCAGGTCGTCGTACACAAGAGTGTCGTAGTACATGCGCCGGGCGTACTCCACCGGTGGGCGCGGCAGGAACGCATCGTCGGCGCGAGTCGTTTCCCAACCCGACTGCAAGCGCGGCAGCACCAGGCCGAAACTGCCGCCACCGTGGCTGAAACCGATGCGCAAGTCCGGGAATTGCTCCAGCAGACCGCCGGTGATCATGGAAGCGACCGCGAAGGCGTTTTCGTTCGGAAACGCGATCAGCGCCTGCAACAGCGGGGGGCCGATGACCCGATCCGCCCCGGCTGGGTGCAGCGCGTGCACGAATACCGCAAGCTCGTTCTCCACCGCCGCCGCAAAAAACGGCGCGTGGTCGGGGTGCCCGATCGGCTTGCCGTTGATGTTGCTGCCGACCTCGACGCCGACCAGGCCGTAGTCGCGGCGCAGCGTCTGCATCTGCTTGGCGGCCAGCTCCGGATCCTGCAGCGGCACCATACCGAGGCCGGCGAAATGCAGCGGGTCGGCCGCCACCATGGCGGCGATGGTGGCATTGACGTGGCTCCCCATCGCCAACGCATCATCGGCATCGAACCAGTACGACAAAAGTTCCGGCATGGGAGAAAGAACCTGCTTCTGCACGCCTTCCGCGTCCATGTCCTCAAGCCGGCGGGCGATATCCCAGCTGTGATCGCTTACGGTACGAAACGGCTTGTCGCCGATCATCACCGTTCTGTGTCCGGGATGATCACAAGCCTGCATCTGTGGCCAGCGACCAGAACCAGCGGCGCCAACATAGGCCGGGAAACTCGCTGGCACGATATGGGTGTGGATGTCGATGGCCATGGCAGCTCCGCGGGTGATCTCGTCGAATGGGCTAGGGTACGACGTCAGCTGCCGGTTACAAAAAAAGGCGCACTCCGATCACCGGATGCGGCTTTTACAGACCAGCATCGGCAAAGACTTACTTGAAGCCCGGCAGCACTTGGGTCGCGAACAACTCCTGGGTTCGCCGATGCTGCTCCAGGGTAATGCCACCCTGTGGACCCCGGGGTAGTGCCTGGATGGCGAACTCGTCGAGTTCTTCCCGACCCAGAAAATCCGCAACACGGGCAGCAATCTGCGCTGGCGTACCGACCCACAACATGTCTTGCCCGATGATGTCGTCGTAAGTCAGGTTGAGCATCTGGTTCATGGCCTCGCTGGCGTAAAACCCATAGCCTGAAGCCAACAGCCGGTCCCGATCGCCCTTCTGATCCACGCTCAGGATCGGCTTGGCGATCTGGTGATAGAAGTACGGTCCGGCCAGGCGCGCCTGGGCATGTGCCTCGTCTTCGGTAGGCGCGATGTGGACCGGCTGAATGTAGCTGACCACCGGCTTGGTGCCGAACTTGGCGCAGGCCTGGCGATACTCCGCCATCGGCTTGGCGAAGATCGGGTACGGCGCTGGACCGCCGACGGAAATACCCCAGCCGCGCTCGGCCGCCACGTGGAACGACCGGCCACTGGTGCCGGTCAGATAGACCGGCATTGGATTTTGCACCGGTCGCGGAAACACGCTGACGTCGTCCAGCGTATACATCATGCCGTGGTGCGAGAAGCTGTCCTGGGTCAGTGCCTTGATCAGGATGTCCTGCGCCTCCTCGTAGCGAGGCTGGCTTTCCTCGTATGGAATGCCAGCCATCTTGTATAGCCATGCGTGACCACGACCGAATCCCAGATCCAACCGTCCGCCTGTCAGTACGTCAGCGGTGGCGATTTCGCCCGCCAGTACAGTTGGATTGTGCAGCGGCAGGGTGTGGCACAGGGTACGCATGCGGATGGTCTTGGTGCGCTGCGCAGCAGCCGAGAACAACGCCAGCGGATTCGAGGACTGCCCGAAGGTCGGGAAGAAGTGGTGCTCGATGGCCATATACACGTCGTAACCGAGCCGATCGCACTGCTCGATGTGCCCCATCACGTCCCACACACTGTCAGAGGTGCTCACCCCGGGCATGCAGTTCATCTCCGTGTACACGCCGAACTTCAGTCCCTTGTTCGCCATGAATTGTGTCTCCTGTGTTGTAGTGACGATTCTGTTGCGGGATCGCTGACGGGCAGTATGCCGCTTGACGCTATTCCCGTCAGGCGGCGCGGCGGGCGCGCAGATGTTGCACGGCAAGCGGTAACACCGACGCCACCACGATGCCCACCGCAATCAAGGTGAGATTGTTCTTGACCAGCGGCAATTGGCCAAACACCAGCCCGGCGGTCATGAACAGCCCCACCCAGACGGCGGCACCGAAAACATTGAAGACGATGAAGCGCCGGTAGTGCATGGTCCCCACGCCGGCCACGAACGGCGCGAATGTACGCACGATGGGCACGAAGCGCGCAAGCACGATGGTCTTGCCGCCGTGGCGCTCGAAAAATGCCCGGGTACGCCGCAGGTGCTCCTGTCGCAACCAGCGCGAATCCGGACGCGAATAGATCCTGGGGCCAACATAGTTGCCGATGGCGTAATTGACGCTGTCGCCCACCACAGCGGCCAGAAACAGCACCAGCGCCGCCAGCGAAAAATCAATCATCCCGCCAGCCGCCAGGGCGCCAACCACGAACAGCAGCGAATCGCCGGGCAGAAATGGCGTTACCACCAGGCCGGTTTCGCAAAACACCACCACAGCCAGCAAGCCATACACCCACACACCATACCGGAGCGTGAAATCGGCGAGGTGGGTGTCGAGATGCAAGGCCAGGTCAAGCAGGCTGTGCAGCAATTCCATGCGTGGCTAAGTCAGGGGCCAAGGGAGGCGCCAGTATAGGCGGGTGACCCGGCTGGATGACTCGATTCAGCGCCCGCGCATGAACAAACGATCGAGTTCGGCCAGCGGCAATTCCACCCAGGTCGGCCGGCCGTGGCTGCACTGGCCACTACGCTCGGTACGCTCCATGTCGCGCAGCAATGCATCCATTTCGGCCAGGGTCAGCGCGCGTCCGGCGCGCACCGAGCCGTGGCACGCCATGCCCGACAGCAGGGCGTCGATGTGCTCCTGCACGCGCGAGCTGCGGCCGTGTTCGTGCAGCTCGGCGATCACGTCACGCACCAGGGCGCCGATGTCACCACCCGCCAGCAGGGCCGGCACCTCTCGCACCGCCAGCGTATCGGGCCCCAGCACCGCCAGGTCGATACCCAGCTGTGGCCACAGATCGCCGTGCTGCTCCACGATCGCCAGTTCGGCGGCGCCAAGGTGCAAGGTCATCGGCACCAGCAGCGGCTGGGCCACCACACGTCCGGCAGCGTAAGCGGTGCGCAGCCGTTCGTAGGTAATGCGTTCGTGGGCGGCGTGCATGTCCACGAGGACCAGGCCGCGAGCATTCTGCGCCAGGATATACACGCCCATGAGCTGCGCCAGTGGCCGGCCCAACGGCTGCTCCTCGTCATCCGGAAGCGGCGTGCCGGCCGAGGCCGCGCCCTTCGCCAGCTCGGTATAGGCGGCGAACTGCTCAGCTAACTGCCCGGTCGGCAAACGGGCCGCGCCGGCGTCCCACAAACGCAGCCCGGCGCCTGCGACCGCCGGCGCGCCACTCGCCCCGCTGGCAGGCGGGTCAGCCGGCAATGTGCCGGCACGGCTGCCGCTGCCCAGCGCCTCGCGCAGGCAGCGCACGACAAAGTCATGCACCGCGCGGCTGTCGCGAAAACGCACCTCGGCCTTGGCCGGATGGACGTTGACGTCGACCGCCTCGATGGGCAACGACAGGTACAACACATAAGCCGGCTGGCGGCCGTGATAGAGGACGTCCCGATAGGCTTGACGGGCGGCGTGCGTGAGCAGTTTGTCGCGCACCAGACGGCCGTTGACGTACCAGTGCTGCATGTCGGAGGCAGCGCGGGAGAAAGTAGGCAACCCGGTCCAGCCGGACAAGCCGTACCCGCCAACGTCAAAGTCGAGCCGCAGCGTGGCATCCACGAAGGGCTGGCCACACAACCGCGCCAAGCGCCGCTCGCGGGCCGCCGTGTCGGCCGCTGCTGGCAGCTGCTGCACTACCCGGCCGTTATGCGACCAGCTCAGGGCCACATCGAAACGCGCCAGCGCCAGCCGGCGCAGCACCTCGTCGGCGTGCTGATACTCGGTCTTCTCGCTACGCAGAAACTTGCGCCGCGCCGGCAGGTTATAGAACAGGTCGCGCACGGTGACGCTGGTGCCCGGCGGGTGGGCCGCTGGCACCGGCTCAAGCTGGCCGTGTACGAGCTGCGCCGCACTGCCACCGGGTACCGCCGACACCATATCCAGACGCGCTACCGAGGCGATGCTCGGCAGCGCCTCGCCACGAAAACCCAGACTTTCGATGCGCATCAACTCGGCGCTACTGGAGAGTTTGCTGGTGGCGTGACGGCGCAGCGCCAACGGCAATTCCTCGGCCGGAATACCGCAGCCGTCGTCGCGCAAGCGAATCAACCCAACACCGCCCTGCTCCAGGGTTACCTCAATGTGCCTGGCGCCGGCATCGAGGGCGTTTTCAAGCAATTCCTTGACGATGGAAGCTGGCCGCTCGACCACCTCACCGGCGGCGATCTGGTTACTGAGTTCCGGCGACAGCTCTCGTATCGGCCGCCGCGCGGGGTCAGCCACCACCGTCCGCCGAACGGGCCGTCGACGTACGGCCGGCTTGCGCATTGGCCAGTGCCTGGCGCAGCCGCGGCTCGGATTGCAGGTAGTCGCGCAAACCCACCACCAGGGCCGAGGCCAGACGGCGACGGAACGCGGGATCCGCCAGTTTGCGAGCTTCTTCCGGATTGGAAATGAACGCTGCTTCCACCAGCACTGAGGGCACCTGCGGTGATTTGAGCACCATGAAGTTGGCCTGCTGTACGTCGGCACGGTGCAGACGATTGACGTCGGACAGACGATCCAGCAAACGGTCCGCCAAGCGCAGACTGCTCTCAATAGTGGCGTTTTGCGACAGGTCCAGCAACACCGAACGCAGCACCCGGTCGTGCCCGGCGGCAGCAAGACCGCCACCAAGATCGGCGGCATTCTCGCGCGCCGCCAGCAATCGCGCCGCCTCGCTGGTGGCGCCGGTCTCGGACAGCGCGTACACGCCCGAACCACGCGCCGAGGGGTTTTTGAAGGCGTCTGCGTGTATCGAAACGAACAGATCCGCCTTGTGCTTGTGCGCCACTGCGGTGCGCTGACGCAGCGGCACAAACACGTCGCCGCTGCGCGTCAGAACCGCCCGCATACCGCGCTGGGCATTGATCTGCGTTGCCAACTCACGTGCCAGGGCGAGCGTCACGTGTTTCTCGTACAGGCGACCGGGGCCCACTGCGCCCACGTCGTGCCCGCCGTGGCCCGCGTCGATCACCACCGTCACCATGCTGGTCGATACGACCCGCTTCACCGCCGGACCCGCCTTGGGCAACGCGGGCGCTGCGCGCGTTGCCGGCGCAGCCGCTGGCGAGGCCCGCGCCACCGGGGTGACCGAAGGGGCTCTTACCGCCGGCGGCACGGTTGCCACAGCAGCATGGGTCCCGCCCGCGAGTACATCGATCTGCACACGCGGGCCCTTGCCATTACCCGCCGGCAAGCGCTGCTCGCGCCACTGAACGGGCGCGGCGAGGTCCAGCACCAGGCGCAGGCCACCGCCCGCCTGCGGCCCCGATCGCACGTCCCGAACCGGTGTGTTGCCGGTCGGACGCCCCAAGCTGGTTCTGAGCGCGGTGGCAGGTAGATCAATCACCAGCCGGTCGGGCGCCTTCAGGGTAAACACTTTTCCGACCGTGGGCGCACTGAGCTCAAGCGTCAGCCGCGTCCCGCCGGGCAGCGGCTCGTAACGCAGGCCGCGCAGTTCGCCAGCGAAGCTGAGCAGCGGCAGCAGGGCCAGCACGCAGAAACGCAGCGCATTCATGCCATGCGCTCCAGTACGGACTCACCGGCACCGCTGCCTGCCCGCACGCGTAGCTGACGCCCGGAGCCGGCCATTTGAATATCGATATCAAGATCAGCCGGCGGCAACCAGCCAGCACCACGCTCGGGCCATTCGACAAAACAGGTATGGCGCCCATCGAACAGTTCGCGCGCACCGAGGAACTCCATCTCCTCGGCGCCGGCGACGCGATACAGGTCGAGGTGGCATATATCGTCGTAGGTTTCGACCAGGGTGTACGTCGGGCTGCGCACGGTGCCGGTGTGGCCACGCGCCCGCAGGGCCCCGCGCACCAGAGTGGTCTTGCCCGCACCCAGTGGCCCGCGCAGATAGATACACAAGCCTGGCGCCAGGACTCGACCCAATCGAGCACCGAGCGCCAGCTGCGCGGCTTCGTTCTCAAGCACCCAGGTCTGCTCCATCGTTTCTCCCGTTCACGAGCGCGGGCAAGGCCGGCAACAGGTCACTCGCCAGCAGGCCGCGCTCGCCCTGGCGTGCCACCACCTGGTCCGCCGCCACCGCATGCAGACAGGCACCAAGCGCTGCCGCGGCAGCGGCGGGCAGGCCTTGTGCCCATAGAGCAGCGATCACGCCGGTCAGCACATCCCCCATGCCGCCGGTGGCCATGCCAGGATTCCCGTACGGCACCACCCCGGGCGGTGAGACGCCGTCGTATACCACTGTGCCCGCACCCTTGAGCACCACCACACCCCCGAAACGCGCGTGCAGCGCCCGCGCGGCGCCGTAGCGGTCGGCTTCGATCTGCGACGCGGTGCCCCCGAGCAAGCGCGCCGCTTCGCCCGGATGCGGCGTAAGAATCCAGTCGTCACGACGTGGCAGCTGGCGGTCGCGGGCCAGCAGGTTCAATGCGTCTGCGTCGACCACCAGCGGCAAGCCACTGGCCAGGGCGGCTGCGAACAGGTCACGACCAAAATCGTCCTGCCCCAAACCCGGCCCGACTGCCACCACGCTGGCGCGTGCCAGCAGCGGTGCAATGTCTGTGGCGCTATTGATGCCATGCGCCATCAGTTCCGGCCGTCCGGCGATCAACGCCGCCACGTGCTGTGACCGTGTCGCCACGCTGGTGAGCCCGGCACCAGTCCGGGCCGCTGCTTCGCCGGCAAGGCGAACGGCGCCGCCATAACCGTGATCGCCACCGAGCACCAGGACATGGCCACAACTGCCCTTGTGCGCGTGACGGGGCCGCGGCGCCAGAAAGGCACTGCGTAAGCAGGACAGATCGAGCCGCACCGCGGCTGCCTCCCCGGCCATCGCAACGACCTGGGCCGGCACCCCAAGATCATCAAAATCCAGCTGCCCGCAACACTCCCGCGCGGCGCCGGTATACAGGCCCAGCTTGCGGGCGACAAAAGTGAGTGTGGCGCTGGCCCGCACCGCTACACCCATGACCTG
The DNA here is from genome assembly GCF_041601295.1 of Immundisolibacter sp. Taxonomy (NCBI): domain Bacteria; kingdom Pseudomonadati; phylum Pseudomonadota; class Gammaproteobacteria; order Immundisolibacterales; family Immundisolibacteraceae; genus Immundisolibacter; species Immundisolibacter sp. The sequence goes on along the minus strand of NZ_JBFIII010000020.1, from coordinate 21,055 downwards.
GCCGGAGTCGGCATTCAGGCCAGATGGCACGTCCAGCGCCAGCACCGGGGCGGTCTGAGCATTCAGGCCCGCCACGGCGGCCGCGATCGGACCGTCCAGCGGCCGGTCGGCACCCGTACCGAGCAATGCATCGACGCACAGCTCGGCGCCGCCAAGTGCTGCTTGCCAGTCCCGCTGCTGCGTGCCGCCACTGGCGCCGAACCACTGACGCGCCACATCAGCCTCGCTGCCGGCGCGTGGCAGCCCGGCCAAAGCCACCAACTGGACGCGGAAGCCCGCCAGGTGGGCCAAGCGTGCCAGCACATAGCCATCGCCACCGTTATTACCCGGTCCGCACAGAACCGCCAGCCGTTGCGCGGTTGGCCACAGCCGGCGCAGCATGGCGAACGCCGCCGCCCCGGCGCGCTCCATCAAGGCGGTGCCGGAACATCCAGTTTGCCCCGCGGCGGCACTGTCGATTCTGCGCAGTTGCGGAACTGAATATAGTTTTTTAAGTGAATTCAGCAATTTATAGCAATCGCTTGACGCCAAGGATTAGATTTCGGCAAAAGCATACGCTTAATTCAGCATTTTTTGCGTTGTCCTAACCTGATTTGCCATATTTTTATGCAGCCATGACTACACGCTCTCCCGACGCGCTGGCGGCCACGGTGCACGCGCTGGCGGCCGAACTGGGCTTCAGTGGGCTTGGTGTCAGCGGACTCGACCTGGCTGTCGCCGAGCAACGCCTCGAAACCTGGCTGGCCCGCGGCTACCACGGCGAGATGGGATGGATGGCCCGGCATGGTCGCAAGCGCTCGCGCCCGCAGGCACTGGTGCCTGGCACCGTGCGGGTCATCTCGGCGCGTCTTGATTACTGGCCGCAGACCGCGGCCCCGGCCTGGCCGGTGCTGGACGACCCGCACCTCGGTTACGTCTCGCGCTATGCACTGGGCCGCGACTACCACAAGCTGGTGCGGCGGCGGCTGCAGCTACTCGCCGATGGCATTGCTGCGGCAATCGGACCGTTCGGCTATCGCGTATTTACCGATAGCGCGCCGGTGCTCGAAAAACCGCTGGCGCAGCAGGCCGGCCTCGGCTGGGTCGGCAAACACACCTGCCTGATCACCCGCCACGGCGGGTCGTGGTTTTTCCTGGGCGAGATCTACACCGACCTACCACTGCCGGTGGACCCTCCAGCCAGCGATCATTGCGGCAGCTGCCACGCCTGCATTGATGTCTGTCCCACCGGCGCCATCGTGGCCCCATACGTCCTGGATGCGCGCCGCTGCATCTCGTATCTGACGATCGAACTGGCCGGCCCAATCCCGACCGAACTGCGCCCGCTGATGGGCAATCGCATTTACGGCTGCGACGACTGCCAGCTGACATGTCCCTGGAACAAATTCGCCCACGCCAGCGAGGAGCAGGATTTCGCGCCGCGCCACGGCCTCGACGCCCCCCGGCTGGTTGATCTGATGGACTGGACAGCGGAGCAGTTCGACGCTCGGCTGGCGGGTTCGGCCATCCGCCGCATCGGTCATGAACGCTGGCAGCGCAACATCGCGGTGGCGCTGGGCAATGCACCGACCGGTGATACCGCCGTGCTGGCCTGTCTGCACCGCCACCGCGACAGTCCATCACCCGTGGTCCGCGAACATGTGGCCTGGGCGCTTGAGCGCCACGTCGGCGACCACGCGACCCGGATCTGATCGCCGCTAGTTGATGCCAAGCTTGAGCATGCGGTACCGCAACTGACGCAGGGTTATGCCCAGCCGGTCCGCGGCGGCGCTGCGGTTGTAGCGGCTTGCGAGCAGGGCCTCGAGGATGCGCTCACGCTCCACACCACCGAGTTCGGAGTCAAGATCACCGTTACCCGCCGTCGGCCCAGACGGGTCGGCGAACAGCTTTGGCAGATGCAGGTCAGCCGCGTCGATTAGCGCGCCCTCGCACAGCGCCGCGGCGCGCTCGAGAATGTTTTCGAGTTCCCGCACGTTGCCGGGAAAGGCATAACCCTGCAGGACCTCCAATGCTTTGGATGTCAGGCTCAGGCGCTCGCCGCCGGCGATGCGCCGCAACAAGTCGACGGCGAGTGGCGCAATGTCCTCGCCGCGCTCGCGCAGCGGCGGCACCATGACCTCGATCACGTTGATCCGGTAGTAAAAATCCTGCCGCACACGCCCGCTACTGACCAAAGCGGCCAGGTCTTCATGGGTCGCGCTCAATACCCGCACGTCCACCGGCACTTCCTGGCGGGCACCGACTGGCCGCACCGCCCGCTCCTGCAGTGCGCGCAGCAGCTTGACCTGCATTCCCGGTGGCACGGCGCCGATCTCATCCAGAAACAACGTACCGCCATCGGCGGCCTGAAACAGACCCTCGCGGTCGGCACTGGCACCGGTAAAACTGCCCTTGATGTGCCCAAACAGCTCGCTTTCCAGGAGATTTTCGGGAATGGCACCGCAATTCACCGGCACAAACGGCCCGCTGGCGCGCGGGCCCTGGGCATGGATCAGGTGCGCCACGCGCTCCTTGTCGACCCCCGACTCGCCGCGGATGAACACCGGCGCCTGACTGCGCGCGAGTTTCGCCAGCGTGACTCGCAGCGCCTGCATTACTGCCGAATCGCCGGTCAGCGTCGGTGCCGTGACCTGTTCGGCGCGTACCCGCGACAGGCGCAGCGCGGTGTCTACCAAGCCACGCAAGGCTGCCACGTTGACCGGCTTGCTGACAAAATCAAAGGCGCCGGCCTTCATCGCTGCCACCGCGGCGTCGACATCGCCATGGGCGGTAATCATCGCCACGGGCATCTGCGGCAGCGTGCGCTGAATCTGCTCGATCAACTCCAGCCCACTGCCGTCCGGCAGGCGCAGATCACACAGGCACAAGCGATAGGGACCCTGCGCCAGGGCTGCTCGCGCCGCCTTCAAGGTGCCGGCGCTGTCGCTGGTCAGCCCCATGCCCTGCAGGGTAATCGCCAGCAGCTCGCACAGGTCCGGCTCGTCGTCGACAATCAACACCCGCGGCACTTCGTCGGTGGCCACGTTCATATCAACTGCCGGCGCCGACGGTCCGCCAGCACGATGCGAAAGCCCGCGCCGCCGAATGCCGGAGCGTAATACTCGATACGCGCCTGATTGGCGGTACACAGTTCACGCGCCATGAACAAGCCCAGGCCGGTGCCGTCGGCCCGGCTGGTGTGAAACGGCTCGAACAGATGCGCATGTTCCTCCGTCGGCACGCCGGGACCACGATCTTCCACCTCGATAACCGGCCGGCTGAGCGAAACCGACTGGCGAACTCGCACGATCACCTGGGGAGGTACAGCATCAGCCGCGTAACGCAGCCCGTTGTCGAGCAGGTTCTCCAGCACCTGCTGCAGCTGCCCGGGCGCTCCACGCGTTACAACACCAGAACTGGCTTCCAGCGCAATGGCGGTGCGTGGCACCTGATGGCTCGCACAGTAGGCGTCAATCGACTGTTCCAGCCAGGGCCCCAGATCCAGCAGTTCGATCTCGACCGGCTGCGGGCGACCCAACGCCAGTACTTCTTCGATGATCCGATTCACCCGCTCCGTTTGACGCAGGGTAATCGACACCAGCCGTTGCTGGTCAGCGCCCAACTGGGCGTCTTCGGCGAGCAACTGCGCGGCGTGGCTGATTGCGCCCAGGGGATTGCGCACCTGGTGCGCGATGCTCGCCACCAGGCGCCCGAGCGCGGCCAGCTTGAGCAGCTGCGCTTGCTGGTTCACCGCCGCGGTGTCGTCCAGAAAAATCAGGGTGTCGGCGGCCTGGCCACTGCCCAGTGCGGCGAAACGGGGCGCGTAAGCGTCGCTCCCGCCAGACACCAGCGGATCACGACCGGCCTGCCACAAGGTGAGCGAACGCCCCAGTTGCAGTGACAGCTCGGCGACCGTACATCCCGGGTCAAGGGTACTCCCGAGAAGACGCTCGGCGGAGCGGTTGGCGAGCCGCACGCGACGCTCCTGATCCACTACCAGCACCCCGGTCTGCATGCGCTGGATGATCTCATCGTTCAGGCGAGCCAGCACCACCGCCTCGCCCTGGCGTCGGCTCGCCAGCGTGGCGCTGCGCCGTACCCGACGGGCCATTTCGTACGCCAGCGCCGCCGCGCCAAAACACGAAGCACCCAGCAGGCCAGCCTGCGCGTAGGTCGGAACCTGGTCGGTCAGGTTCACGCGATACAGACTTTCGCCGAGGACCGCCAACGCCGCCATGGCGGCATACAAAAAAGCCAGCCGGCCCGACACCAGAAGCCCACCACCGGCGACCACAATCAGCAACAGGATGCCCAGCCCGCTAGGCAAACCGCCACTGGCATGCGCAAGCACTGTAATGGCCACCACGTCGACCATGACCAGCAGGGTGACTTGCAGGTTGAACCGCGGCCAGCGCAGGGCAAGCACCGCGAAACCGGCCACGGCACTGGCCAGATAAGCCACCGCCGCCAGGCGATAAAGCTCCGGGGCAGTCATCCCCAGTGGCTTCAGCGGCGGCTCGATAAGCGTCAGCCCCAGCAGCAGTGCGGCCGTGACCAGGCGCAATAAATTGAACCAGAACAACGGTCGCCAGGTCAGGCGCGCCTGCGAATCGTCGGCGATGAGGTCGGTCAGCCGACTGGCGGCAGGTTCTTCAGCCACCGTCGACCGCGGCCCGCCAGCGCGCGCTCAGCCAATCACTCATCAACCAGCGCATGGCATCGTGGGCGGCGAAGATACGCACCCATTCGCGGCCACGCACAAATTGCCGGTGTCGCGCGCCACTGCCTGCGCCGTCCGCCCGACCCAGCCAGACAGTGCCGACCGGCTTCTCGTCAGTGCCGCCCGCGGGGCCCGCAATGCCGGTAATGGCGAGCCCGATGTCGGCGCCAAAGCGCTCACGCACGCCACTTGCCATCTGCCGGGCAACTGGTTCGCTAACCGCGCCATGGGCCGCGATACTGGCCGCGTCCACGCCCAGGAGATCATGCTTGGCACTGTTGGCGTAGGACACCACGCCGCCCAGGAAATAGGCTGACGCACCGGGCAGATCGGTGATGATCTTGCCGACCAGGCCACCGGTACAGGACTCAGCCACGGCCACAGTCTGTCCGGTTTCGGTCAGGTACATGGCAAAAAGCTCGGCCGTGCTGCGGGGGCTGAAATCCAGCAGGTAGTCGCCAAAGCGCTCCAGCACGAACTGGCGCAGGCTCAGCATCTGCTGTGCGCTGACGTCGTAGAGCTTGAGCTCCAGCTCTGGGAACAACGCCCGGTAACCGACTTCGACGTTGTTGTCGGCCCATGGCCGCATGGCTTCGGCCAGGCTGGACTCACCGATGCCCAGGAAGCGGATGAAACTATGGGACGGTTTTCGCGCCTGCGGCAGGCTGGCCAGGAAGTCGCGCAGCATGGGCTGCATTTCGCGCGGTGGTCCTGGCAGGGCCACGATGCGCTTGCGGGCACCCGCCAGCGTCAGCTCGGCTACAAAACCGGGCGCCGTGCCATTGGGGTTGGCCAGAATCTGCGCGCCCGTGGGGAACAACGCCTGCTTGCGATTGTTGTCGGTCAGCGGAATGCCGAACTCGGCGAAGCGCTGCTCAACGTGCTGCCAGCTTGGCAGATCGAACTCCAGCGCCACGCCCGCCAATTCCCCGACCACCTCGGCGGTCAGGTCATCCTCGGTTGGCCCAAGGCCACCGGTCATGAACACCCAGTCGGCGCGTTCGAGCGAGGTACGCAGCACAAAATCGAGATCGCCGCGACGGTCACCTGCCGTGAGCATCAGTTGTACCGTAAAACCGGCCTCACCGAGCTGGCGAGACAATTCGGCGCTGTTACTGTCGAGCAGTTCACCGCGCAGCACCTCCTCGCCGGTGCTGACGATGCAGGCAGTAAGGCTGTGGCTGGTCAAGGTACTGACTCGGTGTGGCGGCAGGTCCGCACGACCCGCCGCAGTATGCCGCGCCGCGCCGCGCGCCGTAAACTTGCCCGGCTGCGGTGTGATGCGTGTCGGGATCGCTGGGTTTCGGTCGATCGCCTGCATTCAGGGCACCCCGCGTAAAGATCCGGCGGACCAGCCGGATCCGTCACCCCCACTGCGTAAGCTATCCACATGGCTGCCGTTTATCTGCTCGGCCCCACCGCCGCCGGCAAGTCGGCGCTGGCGCTCGCCATTGCCAGTCGCCTGGCATGCGAAATCATCAGCGTCGATTCCGGCCAGGTCTACCGCGGCCTGGATATCGGCACCGCCAAACCGGATGCCGCCGCGCGCCGCGCCGTGGTCCATCACCTGCTCGACATCCGCAATCCCGATCAACCCTATTCGGCTGGCGAGTTTCGGCGCGACGCGCTGGCGCTGATCGCAGCCGTTGAGGCACGTGGCCATGTCCCATTGCTGGTGGGCGGGACATTCCTGTACTTCCGCGCTCTGGAGCGGGGCCTTGCCACACTGCCTGCGGCCGACATCGCCGCTCGCCGCGCCATCGAGGCTGACGCGGCACAAGTCGGCTGGCCGGCGCTACACGCCGAACTGGCGCAGATCGACCCGCTGTTGGCGGCCCGCATTGCTCCCACGGACCGTCAGCGCATCAGCCGCGGTCTGGAAGTCTTTCGCCTGTCCGGGCAGGCGCTCAGCACATGGCATGCGCAGACCGTCCCGAGCGCCAGAGGATCCTCGGCGCTGCGTCTGATTCTCGCGCCAGCGTCCCGGCAAACGCTGTACGCCGCCGTGGACGCACGCTTCGACGCTATGCTCGCGGCCGGTCTTGTCGACGAAGTGGCCCGCTTGCGTCAAGCGGACTACTCGGGTGCGCTGCCGGCGCTGCGGGCGATCGGTTACCGGCAGGCATGGAGTTACCTCGCGGGTGAGCTGGACTACCCGACGCTGGTTGCCGCGGGAAAGGCCGCCAGCCGCCAGTACGCCAAACGCCAGCTGACGTGGCTACGGGGCGACCCTCACGGTCACTGGCTGGATCCTGCGGGCGGCAGCGTAACCGCCCGCGTTTGCGATCTCATCAAGCGAACTCGTGATCTGTGAACCCCAGGCCCGCACGACGGTCGAAACTGCCTTGTAACAGCACACGCCAATGCCCATATAGCCTCTACCGAACCGGGTGATCGGGACTTGTCGCTGGCCAACACATGGGCCTGCTCACGGATACCCGTATTGCTACACTGGGCATGCGGCCACGGCGGCGCGGCCTGACCACAATCGAGGACGACACAATGAAAAAATCCCAGGGCCTGCAGGATCCATTTTTGAACCTGCTGCGTAAGGAGCAGATTCCGGTTTCTATCTTTTTGGTGAACGGCATCAAGCTGCAGGGACAGGTTGAGGCGTTCGATCAGTACGTGGTGGTGCTCAAGAACACCGTGTCGCAAATGATTTACAAGCACGCCATTTCCACGGTGGTACCCGGCCGGCCGATACGCGTGCCAACCGTAGTCGAGGAAGTGCCGGAGGAAGAAGCCCATCCGTAAGACGAAGGACACGCTCGACGACCCAGCTCTCGTACTGCGGACCGGGACTGGCACGGCCACTGCCGCCCCCAAACAACGGGCGGTGTTGGTGGCCGTCGAGCTGCCAGGCGCGGATATCGCGCTCGATGACGATCTGACCGAAGCCCTTGAATTGACGCGCGCCGTGGGCGCCGAACTGGCGGCGACCCTGGTCTGCCGTCGCAACCAGGTTGACCCGGCGCTATTCATCGGCAGCGGCAAGACCGCGGAACTGGCGGAACTCGTCACCGCGTCCTGCGCTGATCTGGTGATTTTCAATCATCCGCTGAGCCCATCGCAGGAACGCAACCTCGAACGCATTCTCAAGTGCCAGGTCATCGATCGTATTGGATTGATCCTGGACATCTTCGCCCGCCGCGCCCGCTCGCACGAAGGCAAGCTGCAAGTTGAGCTCGCGCAACTGAAACATCTGTCGACTCGCCTGGTGCGCGGCTGGACTCACCTTGAACGTCAAAAGGGCGGTATCGGCCTGCGCGGGCCGGGCGAAAGCCAGCTGGAAACCGACCGCCGGCTGATCCGTGTGCGTATTCGCCTGCTCGAAGCGCGGCTAGAGCGCTCGGTCAAGCAACGCATCAACAGCCGACGCAACCGCAGCGAGACGCCGACGGTGGCCCTGGTCGGCTACACCAACAGTGGCAAATCGACGCTGTTCAATGCGCTGACGGAATCCGAGGTGTTTGCCGCAGACCTGTTGTTCGCGACCCTCGATTCCACTCTGCGGCGCCTTGAACTGCCGGACAGTGAGCCGGTGATATTGGTGGATACGGTCGGCTTTGTGCGCCGCCTGCCGCACGCCCTGGTGGCCGCGTTCCGCTCCACGCTCGAAGAGGTGCGCAGTGCCAGCCTGCTGCTGCATGTGGTGGACAGCTCACGTACGGACGAGCGCCAGATGATGATGGCCCAGGTGAACGGCGTGCTCGATGACATCGGCGCCGGCGATATCCCGCAGATCGAGGTGATGAACAAGATAGACCTCACCGACCACGCGCCCGCCCACCCTGCCGGTAACGGCGGCGTCGAGCGCGTCTGGCTGTCCGCACACAGCGGCTCCGGGGTCGATTTACTGCGCAGCGCAGTCGGCCAGCGATTTGCTGCTTCCAGGATGCGTAAAACGCTGCACCTGCCCCGCTGCGATGGCCAACTGCGCGCCGGCGTGTTTCGTTTGGGCCAGGTGCGGCATGAGCACTTCGACGCCGATGGCGCCTGGCAAGTGGAGTTCGATATCGGTCGCGGCGAGCTCGCGCGCCTGGCGCCGCTGCTGGCCGCCGCCGATACCGACACTTTGCCGACATCCGCGATAACTGTGGAACAATGAGCGTTCTGGCCGGGTTACCCCGGCAATCAGGAGAAGTTGATGGCCTGGAATGAACCGGACGGGTCCGGGAACCGCGACCCGTGGGGTCGGCGCAGCGATGCTGGACCGCCGGATCTGGATGAAGTGTTTCGCCGCCTGCGCCAGCGCTTCGGCGGTGGCGGCGGTTCCGGCAACAGCGCTGGTTCCGGAGCCCCCCCACCAGCGCTGTGGGGGGCTGTGCTCGGACTGCTGGCGGTGTTGTGGCTTGCATCCGGGTTCTACCTTGTTCGCGAAGGCGAACGCGGCGTCATACTGCGATTTGGCAAATTCGCTACCACCACCACGCCCGGCTTGCGCTGGCATCTGCCCTATCCGGTCGAACGCTTACTGCGCGTCAACGTCGGAAAAATCAGCGACATCGCAGTCGGCAACCCCAACCTGGGGGACAGCGACTCGACGTCGGACTCGCTGATGCTGACGGCCGACGAGAACATCGTCGACATCAAGCTGGTCGTGCAATACCGCATCAAGGATGCCGCCGCTTACGTGTTTAACCTGCGCGAGCCGGACCGCACCCTGCAACAAGTAGCCGAGTCGGCAATTCGCGAGGTCGTCGGCAAAAGCCGCATGGAATTCATCATCACCGAGGGCCGCGATACCGTCGCGCAACAGGTCGCCGCCCTGACCCAGGAAACCCTGGACTACTACCGATCCGGACTTGAGGTGACCTCGGTCAACATGCAGGACGCACAACCGCCCGAGCAAGTGCAGGCTGCGTTTTTCGACGCCGTCAAAGCGCGCGAGGACGAACAGCGACTGATTAATGAAGCCCAGGCCTATCGAAATGAAGTGATCCCCCGGGCACGCGGCGAGGTGGCGCGCATCATGGCGGACGCCGAGGCCTATCAGGGGCAAATCCTGGCCAAGGCCGAAGGCGAGGCCTCACGATTCGCCCTGGTGGCCACTCAATACCGCATGGCGCCGGCAGTGACCCGCCAACGTCTCTACCTTGAGACCATGGAAGAGGTCCTCGCACGCACACCCAAGGTACTCATGAGCGGTAACGAGAATCGAGTTAGCTTGCTGCCGCTGGACCGCTTGCTGCAGTCCGCCCCGCCGGAGCCGGCGACGGTCGGCGCACCGGCCAGCGCGCCTGCAGCTATGACTGCGCCGCTGCCACAAACCGCGCCGCGTGACCGTTCCGATTACCTGCGCGGCCGGGAGCCCCGCTGATGAACCGCGCGTTATTCATCGTCGCTGCGCTGGCCGCTCTGGGCCTGCTTGTCGCCAACACTGTCTTCTATACCGTGGACCAGCGCGAGCGGGTTCTTCTGTTTCGTCTGGGCGAGGTCATCGCGGCCGACCTACCGCCCGGCCTGCATATGAAATATCCGTTCGTAAACAACGTGGTCAAGTACGACGGACGCATCCAGACCCTGGATCGCGGCCCGGTTCGTTACCAAACCAGCGAATTGAAGAACGTGGTGGTTGATTCCTTCGTCAAGTGGCGCATCGCCGATACCCGCGGCTTTTTCGTCGCTGTCGGTGCAGGCGACGTCAACGCGCGCCTGTCACAGATCGTCAACGACCTGTCGCGCAGCGCCTTCGGCAAGCGCACGGTACAGGCCGCTGTCAGCGGCGATCGCAACGAGATCATGGACACCCTGCGGGCGCAGGCCAATAAGCGTGCCGCCGAATTCGGTGTCGAGGTCGTTGATGTACGCATCAAGCGGGTGGACCTGCCGCCCGAGGTCAGCAGCTCCGTCTATACCCGCATGGAGGCGGAGCGCAAACGGGTCGCCGCCGAACTGCGCGCCAAGGGTGCCGAAGAAGGCGAACGCATCCGCTCCCAGACGGACAAGGAACGTACCTTGCTGCTGGCACAGGCCAGGCGCGACGGCCTGCGCATCCGCGGCGAGGGCGAGGCCCGGGCCGCTGCCCGCTACATCGAGGAGATCGGTCAGGACACAGCTTTCTACGATTTCTATCGCAGCCTGGAAGCCTACAGAAACAGCATCGGCACCAGCCGCGACTTGCTGGTGCTGGAGCCGACCAGCAATTTCTTCAAACATTTCGACGCGCCTACCGCGGGCGACCGCTAGGACGTCATGAGCGATCTGGCTGCTGCTTTTTGCCTGGTGATGGTCCTGGAAGGCGTTCTGCCGTTCATCAGTCCGGCCACGCTACGGCGAACTGCGGCATTAACCGGGCAATTACCGGACCGGGCGCTGCGCTTGGGCGGGCTTGCCAGCATGCTGGTCGGCCTGTTGCTGCTGCAACTCGTGCGCTGAGACCGGGCGCCGTGCGCTGGTTGCTGCCACCCGGCATAGAGGATCTGTTACCGACGCAAGCGGAAGCGCTGGAGTGTAGTCGGCGCAGTTTGCTCGACCTGTTCGCCGCCTGGGGCTATCGCCTGGTGATGCCGCCGCTGGTGGAGTTTGCCGATGCGCTGCTCACCGGCACTGGCAGCGATCTTGCCCAGCAAACATTTCAGGTCACCGATCCGGTGTCCGGTCGATTGCTCGCCATCCGCGCTGACATCACGCCGCAAGTGGCGCGTATCGACGCCCGCGATGCCGATCCGGCGCCAGCCCGGCTGTGCTATCTCGGCTCGGTTCTGACGACCCAGATCGCCTCCCTGGACGCCAGTCGCAACCCCATGCAGGTGGGTGCCGAACTCTACGGCCACGCCGGACCGCAGAGCGACGTGGAGATCCTGCGTCTGATGCTGGCGACGCTGAGCGCCACCGGACACAACAGCGCGCATGTCGATCTGGGGCATGTCGGCATCCTGCGCGGCCTCGCCGACGCCGCGGGCCTCGACGCCGAGGCGGAGAACACGCTGTTCGAGCTGTTGCAGCGCAAGGCGGGAACTGACATTGCCCAGTTCGTGGGCAGCCTGGACCTGGACCCGGCCGCGCGGGCCTGGTTTACCGGCCTGCCGCAGTGGTTTGGCCCGATTGGCGCGCTGCCCGCGCTGCGCGCCACGCTCACCGGTTTACCGCCCGCGGTCGCCGCGGCACTGGATGAACTGACCGGCATCGCCGGTGAGCTGCTGCGTTTCGAACCGGATCTGCCGCTGTTTTTCGACCTCGCCGAACTGCGCGGCTACCATTACCACACCGGCTTGGTGTTTGCCGCGTACAGTGCCGGCTTCGGCCAGGCCATGGCCTGGGGTGGACGCTATGACGGCATCGGCCGGGTGTTTGGTCGCGCCCGGCCAGCCACCGGTTTCAGCGCCGACCTTAAACGGCTGCTGGCCATCGCACAGGACCCACCGCCACCGGTGCTGGCACCTTGGGTCAGCGATCCTGAGCTGACCGCACTGGTGCAGCGCCTGCGTAGCGCCGGACACAGGGTCGTGTATGACCTCCCCGGCAGCGACCCGGGCGCCATCGGCGAGCGCATTGTGCGCCGCGATGGCGGCTGGACGCTGCCAAACTCAGGATAAAGACCGATGGCGAAGAACGTCGTTGTGATCGGCACCCAGTGGGGTGACGAGGGCAAAGGCAAGGTGGTCGATCTGCTCACCGAGCAGGCCGCCGCTGTGGTGCGATTTCAGGGTGGTCACAATGCCGGCCACACGGTGGTCGTCGGCGGCGTCAAAACCGTGCTGCACCTGTTGCCCTCCGGCATCCTGCGCCCGGGCGTCCTGTGCCTGATCGGCAACGGCGTGGTCGTGGCGCCGGATGCGCTGCTCAAGGAAATCGATGAGGTCGAAGCAGCCGGCGTCGACGTAAGAGCGCGCCTTCGCATCAGCCCGGCCTGCCCACTGATCCTGCCCCTCCACGTGGCGCTCGACCAGGCGCGCGAGCGGGCCCTTGGCGCGGACAAGATCGGCACCACCGGCCGCGGCATAGGTCCAGCCTACGAGGACAAAGCCGCGCGCCGAGCACTGCGGGTAGCGGATCTGCTGCAACCGGAGCGCTTTGAAGCCAGGTTGAGCGAACTACTGGACCTGTACAACTTCCTGCTCACGCAACGCTTTGGCCAAACGGCGCTGGAACTTGCCCCCATGCTGGAACGGGCGCTGATCTGGGGCGAGGCCTTGCGCCCGCTGGTCGCCGACGTGCCGGGCCTGCTGCACGAACTGATGGCCGCCAACAAGCCGGTGATGTTCGAGGGCGCGCAAGGCACCCTGCTGGACGTCGACCACGGCACCTATCCTTTCGTGACCTCGTCCAACACCATAGCGGGAGCGGCCGCGGTTGGCGCCGGCGTGGGCCCGACCGCCATCGACTACGTACTTGGCATCACCAAGGCTTACACCACGCGGGTCGGCTCGGGACCGTTTCCGACCGAACTGTTCGACGATGTAGGCCGCCACCTGGCCGATGTCGGCGCGGAGCGCGGCGCCACCACGGGCCGACCCCGGCGCTGCGGCTGGTTCGACGCCGTAGCCATGCGCCGCAGCGTGCAGCTGAACGGTGTCAGCGGCCTGTGCATCACCAAGCTGGACGTAATGGACGATCTGGAAACGGTGAAAATCTGCGTCGATTACCGCGGCGGGTCGGAACAGTTCGGCCTGTACGACGCCCAGGCGCTGGCCGGCTGCGAGCCGGTTTACGAGGAATTACCAGGCTGGAGCGGCGTCAGCGCCGCCGGGGACTTTGATCAATTGCCAGCCAACGCCGTACGCTACTTGCGCCGACTGGAAGAATTGCTGGGCGTGCCGGTCGATATGGTGTCTACCGGCGCAGAGCGTTCGCGCACCATCGTGCTGCGCCACCCGTTCGATTGAAAAACGCCCGCCCCGACAATAAAAACCTGCCTCGGGGCGGGTCTTTAAGGCTGCCAGGGACGCCGCCTGTCGGCCAGCGCAGCGATGTGCCCCACCAGCTTGGATGGTGCCGAGAAGAGGACTTGAACCTCCACGGGGTTACCCCCACTAGCACCTGAAGCTAGCGCGTCTACCAATTTCGCCATCTCGGCCGGCATGCCCACAGCCCGGCAGGCCAGAGCAAGCGCGGCATTCTACTGGCCACAGGCCGACTGTCAATGAATATTCCCCAATGAAAAAACCTAGTTCCGATAAAGATCCACATCAAAAACGCGAAGCGGCCCGCTATGCGCAACCGATTCCCAGCCGAGAGTTCATCCTGGAGGTGCTCACCGCGGCCGGCAAGCCGCTGCCCGCAGCCGCCATCGGCGAGCAGCTGAAGCTCGCCGAAGACTGGGCCCGGCAAGCGCTGGCCAAACGCCTGGCGGCGATGGTCCGCGAAGGCCAGCTGCTGCTGGACCGGCGCGGCCGTTACGGCCCGGTGGCACAGATGGACCTGCTGCGCGGGCGCGTGACCGCCCGTCCGGACGGCTATGGCTTCTTCATCCCCGACGGCGACCACGCCGACCTATACCTGTCACCCCGCGAAATGCGGGCCGTGATGGATGGCGACCGGGTGGTGGCGAGCGTTACAAAGATCGACGCGCGTGGGCGTTTTGAAGGCAGCATCGTCGAGGTGCTGGAGCGACGCCATCGACGCGTGGTCGGGCATTACCGCCGCGATGGCAAAGTGGCCTGGCTGATCCCGGATGATCGCCGCCTGGCCGGCGAAATCCTGGTTACCGACAGTGCGGTGGGCCGGGTCCGTGACGGGCAGATCGCCGTGGTGGAAATTATCCAGTACGCCGATCGTCGGCAACCGGCGCGCGGGATGCTGGTGGAGCTGCTGGGCGAGCGCCTGGCGCCCGGCATGGAGATAGACATTGCGCTGCGCAGCCATGATCTGCCGTGGCAGTGGCCGCCCGAAGTCGAGCAGCAGGCAGCCGGTTTTGCGCAGCGGGTATCGGCAACCGACAAAACCGGCCGCGAGGACTACACCCAGCTACCGCTGATCACCATCGACGGCGAGGACGCGCGTGACTTCGACGATGCCGTATATGCCGAGCGCGCCGGCCGTGGCTGGCGCCTGTTGGTGGCGATTGCCGACGTCAGTCACTACGTACTACCCGCCAGCGCGATCGACATCGAGGCTGAGCTGCGCGGCACCTCGGTGTACTTTCCGCAACGCGTGATTCCCATGCTGCCGGAGGTGCTCTCGAACGAGCTGTGCTCGCTCAAGCCCGATACCGAGCGCCTGGCGCTGGTGTGCGAGATGCACATCAGCACAACCGGCGTGGTCCGCGATCACCGCTTCGTTCGCGGCGTGATCCGCTCGCATGCCCGCACCACGTATACCGATATCGCCGCGGTGCTGGGCGACGACCCAACCCAGCGCGCCCGATATCAGGCGCTGCTGCCGCAAATCGAAGCCTTGCACGGCGTGTATCTGGCGCTCGATGGCGAGCGACGCCGACGCGGGGCGGTGGAGTTCGAGACTACCGAGGCGCGCATCGTATTCGGCCCCGATCGCAAGATCGAACGGATCGAGCCGCTGATGCGCAATATCGCCCACTGCCTGATCGAGGAGTGCATGATCGCCGCCAACCGCAGCGCGGCGCGCTTCCTGATGGCCCGGGAGCTGCCGGCGCTGTACCGCGTGCATGACCATCCGAAGCCCGAGAAGGTGACCGGACTGCGGACCTTCCTGGCCGAGTTCGGCCTGAAACTCGGCGGCGGCGATGAGCCAAGCTCGGCCGACTACCGGGCGCTGACCGAATCAGTGGCCGATCGACCTGACCGCTACCTGTTGCAGACGGTCATTCTGCGCAGCTTCAAGCAGGCCATCTACGACGCCGAAAGCCGCGGCCACTTTGGCCTGGCGCTCGATGCGTACGCCCACTTCACCTCGCCTATCCGGCGTTATCCGGACCTGCTGGTGCACCGCGCCATCGTGCACGCCCTTGGCGGGCGCAAGGCCAGTTCCTATCTGTACAGCGCCGAGCGCATGGCGACATTCGGGGAACATTGCTCAATGACCGAGCGGCGCGCCGACGACGCCACGCGCGAGGTCGTCGCCTGGCTCAAATGCGAGTTCCTGCAGGACCGCGTTGGCGAAGTGCTGGGCGGCATCATCAGCGGCGTGGCGGCGTTTGGACTGTTTGTCACCCTGGACGGCGCCTACACCGAGGGCCTGGTGCACATCACTGCCCTGCCAGAGGATTACTACCACTTCGACCCGATCCATCACCATCTCACCGGCGAGCGGCGGCGGCGTACGTTTCGTCTGGGAGATCGGCTTCAGGTACGCGTGGTACGAGTGGATCTTGACGAGCGCAAAATCGATCTGGACTACGCCGGGCCTGGTTGATGAGCGGCCGCCCACTCGCCTATGGCCTGCACCCGCTGCGTGCCCTGCTGGATCGCGACCCGGCCGCGATCGAGCGGCTGCTGCTGGTTGATCGCGAGAGGCCGGCACTGGCTGACCTTGCGGCTACCGCGATCGAACGCGGCGTCACAGTCGAACTGCGTCCGGCCAGCACGCTCGACCGCCTGACGCAAAACGCGACCCACCAGGGCGCGCTGGCCATTCTCAGCCATAGTCCGCAGGCCCTTGACGAGAGCGCGCTGGAAGGCCTGTTGGCGCAGATCGAACGACCACTGCTGCTGGTACTCGACGAAGTGCAGGACCCCCGCAACCTCGGTGCATGCCTGCGCAGCGCCGACGCCGCTGGCGCCCACGCGGTGATCGCGCCGCGTCGCAATTCGGCCAGTCTCACCGCGGCTGCGATCAAGACCGCCGCCGGCGCGGCCAGCACCGTACCGTTCGTACAGGTCGGCAACCTGGCGCGCACCTTGCGCTTCCTGAAAGCCGCCGGGCTGCGCCTTTACGGCGCCGACGCCGGCGCCCACACCCCCCTTTACGACGGCGACCTTCGTGGGCCATGCGCCTTGTTGCTGGGCGGCGAAGCACAAGGCCTGCGGCGGCTGTCCCGCGAGCACTGCGACGGTCTGCTGGCCATTCCCATGACCGGCGCGGTCGGCAGCCTGAACGTGTCGGTCGCTGCCGCGGTGTGTCTGTTCGAGGCCGTTCGGCAACGCCTGGCTTGTCCGACTGACCCAGCCTGAGTAGAATCACCGCCCCCGCAGGGGATGCCACCGATGGCATCCATAAGCTCCGGATGCGTCCGGAGCTTTCTTTTTTGGTCGCGATAAAAACCACATAGCGACCTCCTTGCCCGGCTCTGCAAGCCGGGCTGTAAGCCATAAGGAGTTTTCATGCGTCATTACGAAATCGTGCTTCTGATCCATCCGGATCAGAGCGAGCAGGTGCCTGCCATGATTGAGCGCTACCGCAGCGTCGTGGAGTCGCGCGGCGGTGCCGTGCACCGGCTCGAAGACTGGGGTCGGCGCCAGCTGTCGTACCCGATCAGCAAAGTGCACAAGGCTCACTACCTGCTTCTGAACATTGAAGCCAACGACGAGGCCATGCGCGAGCTGGGCAGCGCGTTCCGGTTCAGCGACGCGGTATTGCGCAATCTGGTAATCAAGCGGGATGAGGCTGTCACCGAGCCGTCCGCGATCGCCAAAGCCCGGGAGAGCGAGGAGAAGCGTGACGGCCGGCGCGGGCGCCGGGACGATGCCGATGCCGAAACCGCGTCCGCTGACGGCGACGGCGACGAGGCCCCCGTCGACGCTGCCGAAGACCCGGCCGCCGCCGACACTGACGCCTGACCCCAGCTGCACCGAGGTAATCGATCATGGCCCGCTATCTGCGCCGCAAGAAATTCTGCCGTTTTACCGCCGAGAACACGGTCGATATCGACTATAAAGACCTTGAAACTCTGAAGCAGTACATATCGGAAACCGGCAAAATCATTCCGACCCGTATCACCGGCACCAGCGCCCGCTATCAGCGGCAGCTGACGCGCGCGATCAAACGCGCCCGTTTCCTGTCGCTGCTGCCGTACAGCGACGCCCACTAGCCCGATGACCCCGCCGTCCGGCGCCGGCGACCGCCTGGCGATGCCGGCGGCATGGCTGGCCAACGGCACTGCCTCGGCAGCACCGGTGCTGGCGGTGCTGGCGCTGGGTTTGTTGCTCGCCTTGTACCTGCCCGGTGCGGTGCTGTTGCTGCCGCTAGCGCTGATTCTGAATGCGGCCGCTGTGAGCGTGCTGGTCCTGGAGCAAGGCGCTGCCGGTGCGTTGCGCGGCATGTTGGTTGCCCTGTTGCTGCTAACGCCGGTGGCTTTGGTCGGGGGCGCTGGCTTGCTTGGACCCGCGCTGCTGTTTGCCTGGCTGCCACTGGCGCTGGCCGGCTGGGTACTGCGGGTGGCCACCAGCCTGTCGCTGGCATTATTGACGCTGACCGGCCTCGCCCTGGTTGTGGTACTGGTCGCCCAGCAGTTTGGCCTGGGCGCCGATAGCATGGAACTGCGCCAAGCCCTGCTGCAGGTCATGTCGAACTTGAACCAGGGGCTGCCGAAGGCGGAGCTTGAGGCGACCATCGAGGTGGTGCTCAAGCTCTCCGGCGGGCTGTTGGCGCTGGTTCTGCTGTCCGTCTGGAGTGCCGGACTGTGTCTTGGGCGCAGCCTGCAAGCGCGCCTGCGAAGACCGGGCGCGTTCGCGCAGGAGTTTCGGGCACTGCGCCTGGGCCGCGCCTACAGCGGAGTGGTGTTGCTGGCGATGGTGCCGGCGTTGATGCTGGGACTGGCCGGGGACGGACTCGCAGTAGAGCTGGCACTGGTGCTGGCCATTCCCCTGCTGGTGCAGGGTTTGGCCCTGATCCATGCTGAAGTGGCGCGCCGCCGTTGGTGGCGTGGGCTGCCTGGCATGGCGTACCTGATGCTGGTGGTGACCCCGCACGTGGGTTTGCCGCTGGCCCTGTTGGGCTTGATAGATAATTGGCTCGATTTCAGAAGGCGCCCGCTAGCCTGATTGCGGGCGCCGGACAACGGCGCGGAGGCTGCCACCATGCAAGTGATACTGCTAGAGAAAATTCGTCATCTGGGCAACGTCGGCGATCGGGTCGAGGTCAAGGGCGGTTACGGTCGTAATTTCCTGCTGCCCACCGGCAAGGCAGTGTTCGCTTCGCCGGACAACGTGGCCCGCTTCGAGCTGGAGCGCAGCGCCATCGAACAGGCTGCCGCGCAGGCGCTGGCCAAGGCGCAGGCGCGTTCTGACGCGCTCAAGGACGTGGTCATCACGCTGGCGCACAAGGCCGGCGAAGGCGGCCGCCTGTTCGGTTCGGTCAACACCCGCGAGATCGCGGCGGCGTTGACTGCCGCCGGTCATGCGGTCCAGCAACCGGAACTGAGCCTGCCCGAGGGGGCCATCCGCACCCTTGGCAGCTTCCCGCTGGACGTGAACCTGCACGCCGATCTGGTGGCGCGGGTGCGGGTCGAGGTAGTGGCGCAGTAAGCCCCGCACCATGGCCGACCCGGCCGCGCTAAAAGTTCCACCGCACTCCATTGAGGCCGAGCAATCGGTCCTCGGTGGCTTGCTGCTTGAGCATGCGGCGTGGGAGCTGGTAGCCGACCGCGTCACCGCTGACGACTTCTACCGGCAAGACCATCGGCTGATTTTCGAAGCTATTCGTGGGGTCCAGGATCTGGGCCAGCCGTGCGACCTGATCACCGTCTCCGAGCGTCTGGAGCAACTCGAAGAACTGGAGCGGGCCGGCGGCATGGCGTACCTGGGCCTGCTGGCCGGCGGCGTGGCGAGCGCGGTCAACGTCGCCACCTATGCCGATATCGTTCGCGAGCGCTCGATTGCCCGGCACCTGATCGAAGTCGGCAGCCAGATCGCGGACAGCGGCTTTCACCCCCAGGGCCGCAGCATTGCCGAACTGCTCGACGAAGCCGAGGGTCGTGTATTCGAGATCGCCGACCGCGGCGCCCGCGCCCGCTCGGGCTTCGAGTCCATCAAGGATCTGCTGCCCGCGGCAGTAGAGCGGCTGGAAAAGCTCTACCGCTCCGGTGTTCCCCTGACCGGACTTTCCACCGGCTTCAGCGACCTCGACCGCATGACCTCGGGCCTGCACCCGGCGGAAATGGTCATCGTCGCCGGTCGTCCGTCGATGGGCAAAACCTCATTTGCCATGAACATGGTCGAGAGCGTCGCCATCCGCGCCGGCCAGCCGGTCGCCGTGTTCAGTATGGAAATGCCGGCCGAACAACTGGCGCTGCGCATGATCTCCTCGCTCGGTCGGGTCGATGCCCACCGGGTGCGCACCGGCCAGCTGCACGAGGACGACTGGCCGCGCGTGACCTCGGCCGTAACCTTGCTCGGCGAGGCCAATATTTTCATCGACGACACGCCGGCACTGTCGCCCCTGGACCTGCGCGCCCGCGCCCGGCGCCTGAAACGCCAGCACGGCCTTGGCCTGATCGTGGTCGACTACCTGCAACTGATGCAGGTGCCCGGCGCCAAGGAAAACCGGGCTACCGAAATCTCCGATATCTCCCGTTCGCTCAAGGCCCTGGCCAAGGAACTGTCGGTACCGGTGATGGCGCTGTCGCAGCTGAACCGTTCCCTGGAGCAGCGCCCCAACAAGCGGCCGGTGATGTCGGATTTGCGCGAGTCCGGCGCCATCGAGCAGGACGCCGACCTGATCCTGTTCATCTACCGCGACGAGGTCTACAACGAAGACAGCGCGGACAAGGGCAAGGCCGAGATCATCATTGCCAAACAGCGTAACGGCCCCATCGGCCACCTGCATCTGGCCTTCCTCGGCGCCTACACGCGGTTCGAGGATTTGGCCTACGACTACGCCGGTGGCCATGGCGACTGAACCGCCTGCCCGGTAGCCGCCGATGGCGCGCGACCGCAGCCAGTACCGCTGCACCGACTGCGGCGCCGTGTTCGGTCTGTGGGCCGGGCAGTGCGGGAACTGTGGCGCCTGGAACAGCCTGACCGAGCATACCGCCCCACCGGCGGTGCGTGGCGGGGCAAAGACCCCCGCCACCGGCTGGAGCGGCGAACGCACCGTGGTGCGCCTGCGCGAAGCCCGCGCCGGTGCTCCGGCGCGCCTGGCCAGCGGCTCATCCGAACTCGACCGCGTGCTCGGCGGCGGCCTGGTGCCGGGCTCGGTGGTGCTGCTGGGCGGCGATCCGGGCATCGGCAAGTCCACCTTGCTGCTGCAAACCCTGGCTCGCCTGGCCGAAACCGTGCCGGTGCTATACGCCAGCGGCGAGGAATCCGCGGCCCAGATCGCCACCCGCGCGCAGCGTTTGCAGCTGGGCGACACCGATCTGCCGCTGCTGATCGACGCACGGCTTGAAGCCATACTCGACGCCGCCACAGACTGCCAGGTGTTGGTGGTGGACTCAATCCAGACACTGTTTTCGGAAGCCGTGGCCTCAGCCGCCGGCTCGGTATCACAGGTCCGCGAATGCGCCGCCCGCCTCACCCGCATGGCCAAGACCAACGACATCAGCGTGCTGATTGC
>NZ_JBFIII010000019.1 GCF_041601295.1 Immundisolibacter sp. | reverse complement strand
GGCAACGCGCCGTTCGAGCTCGCTGACGGAATCGTGCAAGGCCCGCACTGCGGCCTGGAAACTGTCCCACTCGGTGGCGCTTATCAGCACCGGCCGCTCGTACTGCAAGAACTCACCACCACTGCGCAGCAGGGAATCGGCACCGTCCCGCACCGCGGCAGCCACGGCGCCAACGGCCTGCGCGCCGCGCTGCGCCAGCAGGTCCCCCAGCCAGGGCACCAGCAGCTCCGGCCAGTCGACGCGCGCCTCGCGCAGCGCGTTGGCGAAGGCACTGGCCAGATGCTTGTCGCCATCGACCTGCAAGCCATCCAGTCCGCCACCCGCATGGGCGCGCAACAGATCCGCCAGGCTGCCGCTGATCCGCACATCGACCGCTTCCGGCGCCAAAGACAGCCACTGCAGGCCATTGCCATGCGGCGCAAGCGTGAAATGCAGGCCCAGGGCCGGCAGGTCCAGGGCAATGACCCGGCCTTCCAAAGCGGCCAGGCGTTCCAGCGTTAGCGGATCGAGCGCCAGCAAGCGGTTCAGAGCCATTTCCAGGGCCGCCAGCGGCAGGCTGGTGGCCGCGCTGGCCGGTGCGTCCGTCACAGCCGGTAACCCCGGTGCACGGCGACGATGCCGCCGGCAAGGTGGAAATACTGGCAACGGCTGAAACCAGCCTGGTGCAGCATGCCCAGCAGCGTGTCCTGATCCGGATGGCGACGGATGGACTCGGCCAGATAGCGGTAACTGTCGGCGTCCCCCGCCACCAGCCGTCCGATGCGCGGCAGCACCTGAAAACTGTAGGCGTCGTACAGGGGTTTTAGCGGCGCCAGCACCGGCTGCGAGAACTCCAGCACCAGCGCCCGGCCACCGGGCTTGAGCACCCGGCGCATCTCGCCCAGTGCCGCCTGCTTGTCGGTGACGTTGCGCAGGCCAAAACCGATCACCACGCAGTGCAGGCTCTTGTCGGCCACCGGCAGGTGCTCGGCGTCCACCTGCAGGTAGTCGACATTGCCGGCGATACCGGCATCGATCAGCCGGTCCCGACCCCTGGACAACATGGCGCCGTTGATGTCGGCCAGCAGCACCCGGCCGCCGTCCCCGACCCGCGGCGCCAACAGGCGCGTCAGATCGCCCGTGCCGCCGGCAAGATCGAGCACCCACTCGCCGGGCCGCACCGCCGCCAGCCCGACCGCGAAACGCTTCCAGACCCGGTGCAGGCCCATCGACATCAGGTCGTTCATCAGGTCGTAACGCGGCGCGACCGAGTCGAATACCTGCCGGACCCGGTGCGCCTTGTCGGCGACCGGCACTTCGTTGAAACCAAAATCCGTGGTGTCTTGCGGCATGGCAGTCTCCGTCAGCGTGGGATCGCGATGCGGGCCAGATCAGAGTATGTAGCGGCTCAAGTCCTGGTCCCCCGCCAGGTCCGCGAGGCGCTGATCGACGTAAGCACCGTCGACCATCACTTCGCTGCCGCTGCGATCGGCCGCGGCGAAGGACAGGTCCTCCAGCAGGCGCTCCATGACGGTGTGCAGCCGGCGGGCGCCGATGTTCTCGGTGCGCTCGTTGACCTCGAAGGCGATTTGCGCAAGCCGCAGCACACCATCCGGCGAAAAGCGAAGCGTGACGCCTTCGGTCGCCAACAGGGCCGTCGCCTGCTCGGTCAGCGCCGCATCGGTATCGGTCAGGATGCGCACGAAGTCCTCCACGCGCAGCGAATCCAGTTCCACGCGGATCGGCAGCCGGCCTTGCAATTCCGGGATGAGATCGGACGGCTTGGTCAGGTGAAACGCGCCTGAGGCAATAAACAGCACATGATCGGTACGCACCTGGCCATACTTGGTAGCGACGGTGCTGCCCTCGATCAGCGGCAGCAAATCCCGCTGCACGCCCTCGCGCGACACCTCGCCGCCGCTGCCGCCACGATCGCCGCCACGCTGGGTGATCTTGTCGATCTCGTCGAGAAAGACGATGCCGTTCTGTTCGGCATTGGCGACGGCGCTGCGTTTTATGTCCTCGTCGTTGACGATCTTGCCGGCTTCTTCGTCGGTGAGCAGGCGCAGCGCCTCCTCGACCCGTACCTGGCGCCGGCGCTCGCGCCGCCCGGCCATGTTCTGGAACATACCCTGCAACTGCTGGGTGAGTTCCTCCATGCCCGGCGGGGCCATGATCTCCACGCCCACCTGCGGCAGTGTGACCTCGATTTCCAACTGTTTGTCGTTGAGCTGGCCTTCGCGCAGGCGCTTTCGCAGCTTCTGGCGCGTATCTGCGCTGCTGTCAGTGCCGGAGCCAGGGTCGTCGCTGCGCGAGCCGGGCAGCAGCAGGTCCAGAACGCGCTCCTCGGCGGCATCTTCGGCGCGGCGGCGCACTTTGGCCATCTCCTGCTCGCGGGTCTGTTTGACCGCCACGTCCATCAGGTCGCGGACGATGGATTCCACGTCGCGCCCAACGTAGCCGACCTCGGTGAACTTGGTTGCTTCGATCTTCAGGAACGGCGCCCCGGCCAGACGCGCCAGACGACGGGCGATCTCGGTCTTGCCGACACCGGTCGGGCCGATCATCAGAATGTTCTTGGGCGTGATCTCGCTGCGCAGCGGCTCCGGCACCTGCTGGCGGCGCCAGCGGTTGCGCAGGGCAATGGCCACGGCGCGCTTGGCGGCATCCTGGCCAATGATGTGTTTGTCGAGTTCCTGGACGATTTCGCGCGGGGTCATGGACATGGCGGGTGGGGCGTCAGGCGCCCAGCTCCTCGAAGGTGAATTCGTGGTTGGTATAGATGCAGATGTCAGCGGCGATGGTGAGTGAGCGCTCGACAATCTGTCGCGCGTCGAGCTGCGAGTGGTCCAGCAGCGCGCGCGCCGCGGACTGCGCGAAAGCGCCGCCGGAGCCGATGGCCATCAGGCCGTCCTCGGGCTCCAGCACGTCGCCATTGCCAGAGATGATGAGCGAAGTTTCCGTATCGGCCACTGCCAGCATGGCCTCCAGGCGCCGCAGCAGGCGATCGGTGCGCCAGTCCTTGGCCAGCTCCACGGCGGCCCGCGCCAGCTGGCCGGAGTGCTTTTCGAGCTTGGCGTCAAACAGTTCGAACAGGGTGAAGGCATCGGCCGTCGCGCCGGCAAACCCGGCCAGCACCTTGCCGTGGTGCAGCCGGCGCACCTTGCGGGCGCCACGCTTCATGACCATATTGCCCAGCGTCACCTGACCGTCGCCGCCCAACACCACGTGGCCATTGCGACGGACAGACAGGATGGTGGTGCCGTGAAAGGCCTCCATGCGCGCGCTCCGGAAAAATTCAATGGGGCGCTGATTCTACCCGCTGCGTCCCGGCCTCATGCCGCAGCGCCGGCTCAGGCCAGCACACTCGCCAGCGCGGCATCCAGTGCCTTGAACGGCGTGTAGAAATGCGGCGACAGGCGCACGCCGCCGCCGCGCTGGGCGCACACGGCACCGGCCGCGGTCAGACGGCGGTGCAGTTCGGCATTCGGGATCTGCCGGTGGCGAAACGTGACGATGCCGGAGCGGCGCTCGGGCCGCGCGTCGGTCAGCAGTTCGAGTTCGGGCGCGCTGGTAACCCGCTCAATGAGATACCCGCTGCGTTCCAGCACGTCGTCCCGAATCCGGTCCGCGCCGTGCTCCTCAAGTAAGGACAGGCTGGCTTCAAGGCCATGCGCGCCCAGCAGGTTGGGGGTGCCGCACTCGAAGCGACGGGCATTGTCCGCCGGCTGCCACTCGACCGCGTCAAAATCGCCACCCTGCCGGGTCATATGCCAACCGTATTGAAACAAGGCCAGTCGCTCGCGCCACTCGGGCCGGACCCACAACAACGCCAGGCCCTCTGGCCCCAGCATCCACTTGTGGCCGTCCGCCATAACGAAGTCGGCCTGCACTGCCTGCACGTCGAACGGCAGCGCGCCCAGGCTCTGAATGGCGTCCACGCACAGGGCCACCCCGCGCGTCCGGCAGGCGGCACCGAGGCGCTCCAGGTCCATGCGCAAGCCCGACCCGTACTGCACGGACGATACCGCCAGTACGCCGGTACGGTCGTCGACCAGGTCAAGCAGCGCCTGCTCGGGATCGGGCGCACCGGTCAGCCGCGCCTGCCGACACTCGACCCCCTGCCGGGCCAGCGCCTGCCAGGGAATGCGGTTGGAGGGGAATTCCTCGGCGGCCAGCACGACGTTGTCACCGGCGCGCCAGGGGAATCCGAAGGCGACCACCGAAATGGCCTCCGAAGTGTTCTTGAGCAATGCGATGTCATCAGCGGAACTCGCGCCGACAAGGCGCTGCAAACGCTCGCGCAGGCGTTGTTCAAGCTGCAACCAGCGCGGATAGTGACGAGCACCATCGCGGGCGTTCTCGGTGGCGAAACGCGCCACGGCCTCGGCCGTGCGCCGCGGCCAGGGAGCGACCGCGGCGTGGTTCAGGTAAATCAACGCGGGGTCAAGATCGAAGTCTGGATGCTGCATGATGAAAACCGCTTGGTCGCTCGTGAACAGCAGCGATTATCTCGCCCCGGCGCACCTGAGCCACATCCTGGCGACCACCGGGTCGCGGGCGCCGAGAAATCCACAACAGAGTTATCAACGCTTGCCAAGCAGGCCGGGCAGCACCGGCATCAGACTGGCGGCCAGGATCACGGCCCACTGCTGCGTATCAGGTGGCACCAACTGCAAGACCCCTGCCAGCGGCGGCAGGTACACGGCGAGCCCAAGCAGCCCCAGGCACAGGACGAGCGCTGCCCATACGTAAGGATTGCGCGTCACCGGGTTGCGCCACCGGGAGCTGCCAGCCGGGCGCATATTGAAGACGTGCCATAGCTGCGCCAGCGCCAGGGTGAGGAACGACACCGACACGGCTTGCTCGGCTGTGGCGCGCAGCGGTCCGATGGCCAGCCAGAAGGCCAGCAGCGTGGCAACCGTAATGCTGGCGCCGTGCCCCACCACCTGCCACCAGTGGCGGCGGGTAAGGATGGCCTCGCCCGGCGGACGCGGTGGGCGCCGCATCTCGCTACCGTCGGCTTCGCCGGCGCCCAGGGCCAGCGCCGGAAACACATCCGTCACCAGATTCAGGAACAGTATCTGCAATGGCAGCAGCGGTAGCGGTCCACCAGCCAGCGCGGCCAGGCCCACGACCAGCACCTCACTCAGATTGCAGGACAACAGATAGACCGCGAAACGGCGGATATTGTCGAAGATGACCCGCCCCTGGGCCACCGCCGCCGCGATGCTGGCAAATGCATCGTCGCGCAGCACCATGGCGGCCGCCTGACGCGCCACCTGCGTACCACGCTGGCCCATGGCAACACCAATGTCGGCCTGCCTGAGGGCCGGCGCGTCGTTGACGCCGTCGCCAGTCATGGCCACCACCTCGCCGCGTGCTTGAAGGCGTGTGATCAGCGCCATTTTCTGTGCCGGGCTGACACGCGCAAACACGCCCGCACCCAGCACCGCGTCTTCACCGCCGTGATCCTGAGGATGATCGAGGGCATCGCCGGGCAGCGCCGCGGCGCTGCCGTCCAGGCCTTCGGCCAGTTTCAGCGCCTGTGCCACGTAACGGGCAGTGGCCAGGTGATCGCCCGTCACCATCACAACCCGGATGCCTGCGGCACGGCACTGGGCTATCGCCGCAGCCACATCGGCTCGCGGCGGATCCATCAGCCCAATCAGACCCAGCAGGGTCAGATCGGCGTACATATCTGTGGGCAGCTGGTCCCCGAAACCCTGCGCCAATGCCAGTACGCGCAGTCCACGCGCTGCCAGTGCCTCGTTGGCAGCGAGCCATTGCTGGAGCCGCGCGGCTGTCAGAGGCAGCGGCGACGGATCGCCATCTGCCACGGCGACGCAGTGGGCGAGCACCGCCTCCGGCGCGCCCTTGACGGCGATGTAATAACCCTTCCGGGCCGTGTGTACGGTCGCCATGAGCCGCCGCACCGGGTCGAACGGTTCCTCGCGCAGGCGCTCGGCCTGTGCTGGCGGCAAACCCCTGGCGGCCTGTAGCAACGCTACCTCCAGCGGGTCACCGATGCCCTTGTTGCCGTCCCCCACCAGCGCCGCGTTGTTACACAACTGACCGGCCCGCAGCAGCCGCTCCCGCGCGCCTTCAAGGGATGTCGGCACCGTATCGGCAGGCGATTCCACCGGCCCGGCGCCCGGCAGGACCAGATGGGTGACGGCGAGACGGTTCTCGGTCAGCGTGCCGGTCTTGTCGGTACAAATGACCGTGGTGGCGCCCAGCGTCTCGACCGCCGCCAGTCGATTGATCAGCGCATTGCGGCGTGCCATGCGGCGCATACCGCGCGCCAGGGACAGCGTAGCCACGACCGGCAGACCTTCCGGCAACGCCGCCACGGCCAGGGCGATGCCGGTCATCACCATCAGCGTCAGATCGTGCTCATCGGAAAAGCCGGTGGCGGCGATCGCGGCGGCAATCACCACCGCCAACCCGGCCAGCCGTTGCCCGAGGCGATCGAGACGCTTTTCCAGGGGCGTGGCCTGCGGTTCGGCCTTGGCCAGCAGGTGGCTGATCATGCCCAGTTCGGTGGCCATGCCGGTAGCAGTCACCACGCCGAGCGCGGTACCGGCGCTTATCGACGTACCGCGGTGCAACATGCAGGTACGGTCCGCAAGTGGCGTCTCGGGCAGCACGGGATCGGCACGCTTGGTCACCGGCAGGGATTCGCCGGTCAGCGATGATTCATCCACCTGCAGGCGGGCGCTCTCCAGCACCCGCAGGTCCGCCGGTACCAGATCGCCGCCTTCCAGCAGGACGATGTCGCCGACCACCACAGCGGCAGCCGGCAGTTCCTGCAGCGCACCGTCGCGACGCACCCGACTGCTGGTGACGCCCAGGCGGCGCAGCGCCTCCATTGAGCGCACCGCGCGCAGCTCGCTGGCAAAGCCGATGGCCGTGTTCAGCACGATCACCACCAGAATGGCATACGCCTCAACGGTGTCGCCGGACACGAAGCCGATACCCGCCGCCACCGCCAGCAGACCGACCAACAAACTACTCAGCTGTGCCCACAGGATAGCCGCCAGGCTGCGCGGCTTGACCCGGCGCAAACGATTGGGGCCGTCACGTCGCAGGCGCTGCGTCGCGTGCTGGGAATCGAGGCCGATCGCCGGATCAACGCCCAGTTCGCGCGCGACCTCCGCCGCGGGTCGGCACCACGGCGCCGACGGCACGCCCATCAGACCGGCGTGAACTGCGGCACCAGAAAACCGCCGGTGCGCTCCTCCCAGCGCAGTTCCAGCGGCTGGCCGATGCGCACCTCCCGCCAGTCGCAGCCGATCAGGTTGGTCATCATCTGCGGGCCTTCGGTAAGCCGCACCGTGGCCAGCACGTACGGCACTTCGTCGGCGTAGCCTGGCAATGGCGCGTAGTGGACCACCGAGTAGGTGAAAAGTTCGCCAGTACCGGCCAGCGGCTGCCAGGCAAGTCGCTGTCCATAACAGGCGCGACACCACGGCTGTGGATGCCAGACGAAAGCGCCGCAGTCAGTGCAGCGCTGCATGACCAGACGGCGCTGCTGCGCGGCGTCCCAGAACGGTTGGGTAAGGTCGTCGATATCCGGCAACAGCTTGCTCACGACACGTTCCCCAGCAGCAGAACGGCATGCTCGCTCATCATGCCGCCGTAGCAATGCACAAGTGCGACCGGTGCGCTGACCTGCCGGTCGCCGGCGCGGCCCATCACCTGCAACGCCGCTTCGGCGATCACGGACATGCCGGACGCATCGCCGGTGTGGCCGAAAGACAACAGGCCACCGTTGCTGTTGACCGGCAGGTCGCCGCCCGGCGCGCCGCGGCCATCCAAAAAAAAGCGTCCGCCCTGCCCCGCCGGCACCAGGCCCATATGCTCGACGCCGAGGATCGGGTTGTAGCTGAAGGAGTCATACAACTGCGCCAGGCGCACATCGCCGGGCGTGAGACCCGCCATGCGGAAGGCGGCCTGCGCCGCGGCCTGCCCGCCGACGTCGTCCAGGCGGCGTAACTGGCTGATGTTGGCACGGCGGTGTACTTCGCCAAAGCCCCGCAGCCAGGCCGGCTGTGGATTGATGCGGCGAGCCAATGCAGCGCTTGCCACCAGGAAGGCGCCGCCACCATCGCATGGCACCGAGCAGTCCAACAGGTGAAATGGCGAGGCGATCGGCCGCGCGGCAAGTACGCTGTCCACCGTAAGCGGCCCTTTGGCTGCCATCAGGGCCTGTGGGTGGCGAATGGCCCAGGCCCGCTGACCGACCGCCACCGCGGCCATCGCATCCCGCCCGATGCCGGTTTCGTGCATGTGGCGGGTGGCCACCTGGGCATAGATGGGCGGGATGTACGGCCCATACAGGCTGTCGAAATCCGGGTGGGCAAACATGCGCGTGTTGCGCTGCGCGCCACCACCCCCCACGTTAGGAAAGCGCCCGGCGGACACGCACAGCACGCCGTCGGCGAGACCGGCGCGAATCGCCAGCGCCGCGCGGATCGCCATCACCGCATGGGTGGAACCGCCGACGTTGACGGTCTCGGCAAAGGTCGAGTCAAGGCCAAGTTCCTCGACCAGGCGTTCGTGCACGAAGATGTTGTCCGACACGCCATCGGCCATGCCGGCCGGCGCAACCAGCAGGCCCTGGATGTCGCCCGGTTTGATCGGCCATTGCGCCAGCAGCGTGGCGATGGCGTCCTGGTACAGGGCGTGTGTGGCCCGTTGTGGGTAACGGCCCGGCGTCAGCTCCGATACGGCGGCAATGGCAACGGCGACAGGCATACGTTTTCAGCTGTTAACGATAACCGGATCCTGACCGCATCCGGCGGGTGCAGTCTCCAATCCCAACATGGTCGAGAGACAACGCCTGGGCATAACTGCCCGGGCGTTCACGGCAGCGCTGGCATCAATCCGCCGGCAGCACTTTCAGGTAGGGTTGGATCCAGTAATTCTTGAACACGCCCGCGGCGTGGTAGGGATCTTCCTTCAACCACTGCTCCGCGGCCTCGGCGCTATCGAATTCGGCAACGATCAGACCCCCGGCGAAGCCGGACTGGGTCGGATCCTCGCCCGCCACCTTGGGGAACGGACCTGCCATCTTGACGCGGCCAGTCTTCACCATTTCGCGCAGGCGATTCAGGTGCGCCTCACGCACCTTGAGGCGACGCGGCAGACTGTCGTGAACATCTTCGATCCATATCGCGTAAAGCATCGGGAACTCCCGCGGTTACTTTTTCTTTGCCTTGGCGGATGCCTTGGCGATTTTTGCCGGCTTGGTCGCGGCTGCCTTGGCAAGCTTGGTCGACTTGCCCCCCATTTTAGTGGCCTTGGTGGGCGCCGCCTTCAGAGGATCAGCGAAATCGGTCGGGAAGCCCAGCTTGCGCAACCCGGCCAGCGAGCAGGCGATATCCAGGTCCACTGGCCCGCCGCTGGTACCGACGCCGCCGATGACATCGCCGGCCTTGTCGATGATTGGGAATCCCCCGCCGACCATGCACAAGCGCTGATCGGTAAACTGCAGGCCGTAGCCGAAACGATCCGGGGTGATCATCAGCTCACGAACCTGGGCAGTGCTGCGGTGCAGGGCGGCAGCAGTCCAGGCTTTCTTGATGGCGATGTCGGGGTTGGCGATGCGGCCCTTCTCCGGTCGCAGCACACCTCTTAAGTTGCCCCCCATGTCCACCACCGCAACGGTAGACGGAAAGCCCTTGGCACGGGCCAGCGCGACGCCATCGCTCAGAATGGTTTGTACTTCTTCCAGGGTCAATTCGCGCACGTCGTCCTCCCGGCAGTTTGTGAGGTGGCCTGGATAGTAAACAAGCGCCTTGCGACGGTCACCGGCCAGAACGCCGCTAGCTTCGCATAGCCGCGACGGCCGGTAAATGTTCCAGGACCGGCGATGTCGGCGGATCACGTCACGGGGCACTGGCCGGTGGTGGGCCAATGCGGCGGCGCCACCGTCAGTCGGGCACGCTGCCGAACAACGCGGCGTGCTGCGCCAGGGCGTAGCGGTCGGTCATGCCGGCGACATAATCGGCGACGGCCCGCGCGCGCCCGCGTCGACCATGCGCCTGCTCGCGCTGCTCCACGGCCACGAGCGATTCGGGCGGCAGAAGCTGTGGGTCGTCCAAAAAAATAGTGAACAAATCAGTCACCACCCGCCGGGCACGACTGGTCATGCGGCGCACACGGTAGTGCTGATAAACGCTCCGGTTGAGGATGCCCTTCAGCAAGTCGTTATCGGCCCGCATACGGTCGCTGAACGCGATCAGAGGGCCACCGCACTGCCGCACCTCGTCCAGACTGCCTACTGCCGCGGCACCCAGACGAGCGGCACTGGTTTCACGCAGATCCACAATCTGCGCCTTGATGATGCGGCGGATGATTTCGTGCTGGCCCACGCGGCTGGCCAGAGTTCCGAATTCCCTGCCGACGGCATCGTGGTGAGCCCTGAAAAAAGCCGACTCTGCGGTTAGCTGGGCAAAGCTCAACATCCCGGCCCGCAGGCCGTCATCCAGATCATGCGAGTTATAAGCAATTTCGTCCGCGAGGTTGGTGAGCTGGGCTTCCAGACTGGGCTGCTGACCGGACAGGAAGCGTTCACCGACGTCGCCAAGCTTGGCGGCGATTTCGGCGGTGCAGTGCTTGAGGATGCCTTCGCGCGTCTCGAACGTGAGATTGATTCCGGAAAAGGCCGGATAACGCTGCTCCAGGGTGTCGACAATCCGCAGCGACTGCACGTTGTGCTCAAAGCCACCGTACGCGCTCATGCATGCGTTCAAGGCGTCCTGGCCAGCGTGCCCGAACGGCGTGTGTCCCAGATCGTGCGACAGCGATATGGCCTCGGCCAGATCCTCGTTCAATCCCAGCGAACGCGCCACGGAGCGGCAAATCTGTGCCACTTCCAGCGAGTGCGTGAGCCGGGTGCGGAACATGTCGCCTTCGTGATTGACGAACACTTGCGTCTTGTATTCGAGTCGCCGAAACGCGCCGCAATGGATGATGCGGTCGCGATCGCGCTGGTGCTGGGTACGGTCGCCGGGGTCCGGTTCGGCGTGACGCCGCCCTCGGCTGTTGTGGTCAGTCGCGGCGCAGGCACGAAGCGTCATCACGCCGCCAAGGGCGTGCGCGCGGCGTCGATCACCGTCGCCAGCAGACTTGGCTCCACGCCCTCGACAATGGCAGCGCGGCCGACGGCGTCCAGCACTACCAGCCGCGAGCGCCCGTCGAGGACTTTCTTGTCACCTGCCATGAAGCCGAGCAAGGTGTCGGTGGCAATTTCGGGAGGCAAACAGGTCGGCAGGCCGGCCCGCTGAATCAGCAGGGCAACGCGCCCGCAGGCGTCGGCCGACAGGCGACCAAGCCGCTGCGATAGCCGCGCGGCCATCAACATGCCAAGGCCAACTGCCTCGCCGTGCAGCCAGGTACCGTAACCTGTGGCCGCTTCAATTGCGTGGCCGAAGGTATGGCCCAGATTAAGAAGTGCCCGTTGTCCGGCCTCGCGCTCGTCAGCAGCGACGATGGCGGCCTTGATTTCACATGAGCGGTAGATGGCTCGCGTCAGCGCCGGGCCGTCGCCGCCCAGCAGCGCATCCATGTCGCGCTCCAGCCAGTCCAGAAACTCGGCATCGGCGATCAATCCGTACTTGATGACCTCCGCCAGCCCGGCAGTCAGTTCGCGCTGATCCAGCGTTTTCAGAGTATCCGTATCGATCAGCACGCAGCGAGGCTGGTGAAACGCTCCAAGCAGGTTCTTGCCACCCGGGCGATTGAGGCCGGTCTTACCCCCGACCGAGGAGTCAACCTGTGCAAGCAGGGTTGTTGGCACCTGGATGAAGTCAACGCCGCGGTGGTAGCTCGCCGCCAGAAAACCGGTCATGTCACCCACCACGCCGCCACCGAGCGCGATCAGGGTGACCCGTCGGTCGAAACGTCCCTCAATCAGCTGGTCGGCCAAACGCGCGTAGGTCTCCAGGCTTTTAGAGTCCTCACCCGGAGCAAACTCCAGCAGCAGCGGCTGATAATCGGCAAGCGCGCCACATACACGAGCACCCAGCAACGCCGAGACACGGCTGTCGCTGACAACCACGACACGCCGTCCGGCGATGTGCGGGCGATACAGGCCAGCGTCGGCCAGCAGGCCAGAACCGATATGAATCGGGTAGCTGCGATCAGCCAGGTCGACTCGTAGAGTGCGCATCCGTTAGACGATCCAAAACATCCTTGACCGTGGCGCCAACCTTGCGGCCGGGTGACTCCACCACGATATCTGCCACCGAATCGTACAATGGCTCACGCTCCTGCGTGAGTTCGAGCAGACGCGCCTCCGGATCGGTGTCGGCGTCCTGCAGCAGAGGCCTGTGCACCGAACTACGCGTACGCCGCAATTGCTCGGCAACCGATGTTTTAAGGTAAACCACCGTCCCACGGGCGCGCAGCAGTTCCCGATTTTCCGGCATCAGCACCGCACCGCCACCGGTCGCCAGGACAATCCCGGGCAGTGCCGTCAGATCCTGCAACACCTTATGCTCGCGCTTGCGAAACCCGACTTCCCCTTCGATCTCGAAGATTATCGAAATCGTGGCGCCCGTACGGCGTTCGATCTCCTCGTCACTATCGAAAAAATCGAGCCCCAGACTCTGCGCCAGTCGGCGCCCGACCGTGGTTTTTCCGGCCCCCATCGGGCCGACCAAAAATACACTACGGCGGGCCATCGGAACGCGTTCGCTCAGGGCGCGGCGTCGGCCAACCCTTCGCGCACGATCTTAGGAGTTACAAAAATCAGCAGCTCCCGTTTCTCATTGGTCCCAACCTTGTTTTGAAACAGCCGCCCTATGTAGGGTAAGTCCCCAAAGAACGGTGTGCGCGCAACGTTATTCGATTTAGTCTGTTCGTAGATACCACCAATCACGAGCGTCTCGCCGTCGTTGACCAGCACCTGCGACTGCACCCGTTGCGTGTCGATGGCCGGTTCGCCGATGAGATTGGTCGCGTTGGTGTTCAGTGCGTCCTTGTTGACCTCGATATCCATGATGATGTGATCATCAGGCGTGATCTGCGGCGTCACCTTCAACTGCAGCACGGCCTCCTTGAATTCCGTCGCGGTCGCACCGCTGGCAGACGCATTCTGATACGGAAATTCCGTACCCTGGGAAATAATCGCCTCCTTCTGATTGGACGTGACCACGCGCGGATTGGAAATAATCTCGCCCCGGCCCTCGGCCTGCAACGCCGACAGTTCAAGTTCCAGCAAGCGTCCGAATGGCAGTTTGGCAATCGCCAGGCCAATTGACGTGGGGTTGAACGGGACACCCTGCAATCGCTGTGCCGGCATATTCACGTTCAGGCGGTCATCCATCTCCAGGGTTTCACCGTTGATGAGTTGAGTCGTGCCGTTCAAATTACCGGAAACAGCCGTCGTTCCGCCCACGATATTCCGATTATCACTGGCGCCAAACTTGACCCCCAGGCTCTTGCTGAAATTGGTACTGGCGTTGACGATCCGCGACTCGATAAGAACCTGTCGCACCGCTACGTCCAGCACCTTCATCAGCTCGCGAATCTCGGCAAGCTTTTGCTCGGTATCGTTAATGATCAAGGTATTGGTGCGTTCATCCACGGTGACGTTGCCACGCTCCGTCAATACCTGGCGATCGTCACCCTTTAAAAGTTCCGCGACATCGGTCGCCTTGGCGAAATTCACGGCCATGAATTCGGTATACAGCGGGGCCAGCTCTTCCAGGTTCTTTCTGGCTTCCGACTCAGCCTGCTCGCGCGCGGCGATTTCTTCCGCTGGTGCTAT
The DNA here is from genome assembly GCF_041601295.1 of Immundisolibacter sp. Classification (NCBI taxonomy): domain Bacteria; kingdom Pseudomonadati; phylum Pseudomonadota; class Gammaproteobacteria; order Immundisolibacterales; family Immundisolibacteraceae; genus Immundisolibacter; species Immundisolibacter sp. Next base: position 21,419 of record NZ_JBFIII010000019.1, on the reverse strand, counting down.
CCACATCACGTTGCCGTCGTCACGCTTGCCGAGACCTTTGGTAGTCAGGATCACGTCCAGCGCCTGATCCCAGGGCACGTTCTGCAATCGCAAGGTGATATTGCCGCCTACGGTATCGGCGGCGACGAGGTTCTTGCCGGTGAAGTCGGCAAGCAATTGCAGGACCGCCCTTACTTCGATGCTCTGGAAGTTCAGGGAAATAGGCTCGCCAGAGTAAGTTTTCTTGACATTGCGCAAGCTCGCGGCGTCAGTGCGCACTGGGGAAACTTCAAGCGTGTACGTGCCATTCGTCTGATAGGCAAGGTGCTCGAAGGGACCGTGGGTGGACACCTCCATCCGCACCCCTCCCGCCTGCTGGCGGGTCTCAACCCGCGTCACCGGCGTGGCAAAATCGGTCACATCCAGACGGCGACTGAGCTCGGCGGGCAGCGCCGCACCCTTGAAGGTAATGACCACCCGCCCGCCTTGCGGGCGGGTGTCCACCTGAATGTCCGATGAGGACAGATCCACAACAACTCGACCCTGGCCGCTTTCGCCCCGCCTGAAGTCGACCGACCTGACCCGAGGTCCGCCCGCAGCAGCGGTGAACGAGGGTGTAGATGCCGCGCCCGACGGCACAGCTGAGCTGACGGCGGCGCCTTCCAAGGTCATGAACAGGTCAGGCCCACTGCTGCGGACCGACCAACGAACCGCGTGCGTCAGGTTGACGACCACGCGGGTACGCCCCTCACTCTGAAGGATCGCCACACTCTCCGCGGGACCCGAACCAATCTTCTGATTACGTTCGGCAATCGCACTGCCGACAGCCGGCAAATCAACGACCAGGCGGGGGGGATCATTGATCAAAAATGCCTTGCCGACCGACAGGTCCCCATCCGCGTGTAGTTGAAGCTGCACTCCCCCTGTTGGGGTCGGCGCGTGTTCAAGTCCTGTCAGCGTGACTGCTTGCAGGCCGCTGCTAACGATCGCCAGTGGTAGCACAGCCATCGTCCGCATCAGGAATCTGCCCGCAGCGCGCCAGTGACGATGTTGCATGTTATTCATCTCCCTGACCATCGTCATACTGTGTTACTGCTCCACGATTGCAATGGCTGCTGCCCGTTCCATCCAGCCACCGGTCCCATTTGGAATGAGTTCCACCAGTTTGACCGCGGTTTCCTCGACCTGCGAGACCCGTCCGTAGTTCTCGCCCAAATAATTGCCGACGCCAATCCGGCTAATGGTCTGATCCGGGCCCTGCACCAGAGCCCAGACCGAACCGTCGCGCCCCAACGTGCCGACCATGCGCAGTGCGTCCAGGGGATACCCTTCCAGGGCTTCCTTGCGCCGATTCAGGTCTGGCCGAATGCCTCCATCCTCACCGGTATCGGCTCGTTGTGCCAGCCGCGGGTCTTCCAGGGTGTCGAGAAACGGGTTTTTAATACCTTCTCGCACATAGACAAACTGCTCATAGGGCTTGAGCACCGGCAAGGGATCAATGGCCACTTTCTCGGCAGCGCGGACTTCATCCATCCAGGCGTGCAAATCCGCATTCCTGACGCCGCAGCCAGAGGCTATGGCGCATAGCAGGCCCAGTCCTAAAATCCGGCCGCCGTTCACGGCTTGTCCTCGTCCAGATACTGGTAGGTCTTGGCCGTCCCTTTCATCACCAGCAGATCCGAATCCTTGCCGACCGGGATGATACTCAGATCATGCAAGGTAACGATGCGTGGAAAGCCAGCCACGTCGCTCGCGAATTCCGCCAGCTCGTGATAGGAGCCGGTCACTTCGATGCTGATCGGTATTTCAGCATAAAACCCTGAAGGCCGAGCCTCTCCCGGCTGGAATAGCTTGAACTCCAGACCACGCCCTAACCCCGCCTGCGTTATTTCCACTAGCAGATTGGCGATTTCGTTGCTGTCTGGCAACTGACGGCGCATCGCCTCGAAGGATTCCTTGAGCTGCGCCAATTGCTCGCGGTAAGCCTCTAGATTCACGGCCTGCCGATACTTGGTGACGAACTGCTGACGCAGCTGTTGTTCGGTCTGCTGGCGAGACTCCAGATCCTCCAGCGTCTTGCTCACAATAAAATAGTAACCAGCCACCAACACCACGAGTGCCAGCAAGCCCACCGCGACCGCCTTGCCCAGCAATGGCCACTCGCCTGCTTCCTGAACATCAATGCTGCGCAGATCGATACTGCGCACATCCAGCTTACGAAGATCGTCTAACAGACTCATTGACCTGGCTCGTCTTTTGCCACGTGCTGCGGAACTTTGATGTCGTATTGACTCGCGTGCATGCCGCGATGCTCGGTTGCCCGCGCGACTCCCAGCGTAGAGGGGTCGAACTGATCTGATGCGTCCAGCTGATGCATGAACGTGGACACCCTGGCGTTGGATTGTGCCAGGCCTTGCAAACTGAGTGCCGTCTCACGCTGAGAAACGCTGGCCAGGAACACACCATCTGGCACGCTGCGTGCCAGGGCATCAAATAGCTTGACCGACATCGGTCGTTTGACCTGGAGATCCTGAATAACCTCCATGCGCGCCTGCAGGCGCGCCTTCTGTGCCTGAATATCCCGAATCTCACGAATCTTTATGTCCAGCGCGGCGATTTCCGTACGTAAGAGCGCATTTCTTTCTTCCTGACGGTTCACTATTGTTGTGGAGACCAGTTCCGCAACAATCACCAACAAAGCGGCGCCCAGCACTCCAGCGCCCAGTGTCATCAGAAACTCTTTCTGTCGGCGTTGGCGTTGGCCACGCCGCCATGGCAGCAGATTAACGCGAGACATTATTCATGCTCCGCATGGCAAGACCTGCCGCAACCATCCAGGCATGTCCGTCGGACCGCAACCGCGCCGCTTCACTCTTCGAAGCGAACTCGATATCAAGGAACGGGTTGCCGACCCGAGTGTCCAGCCCGGTGTACTCACCAACTGCCGCGGCCGCACCGGGCAACCCGGCGCAGCCACCACTCAACACGACACTATCGATTGCCGATTCGCCAGTGGCGGAAAAGAACACCTGAAGCAATCTGGCCACTTGGCTAGCCATCGAATCCAAAAATGGAGCGATGACCTCGTTGCGGCTGTCGTCTGGAAGCGTGTTGTCATGTAACGCGACAATCGCCTCAGGATAAGCCAGACCGTAACGGTCCTGAATCTGCTGCAATAACTGGTCTCCGCCAAACAGCTGCTCACGCGTAAAAACCGCAGCCCCACCGTGCAGCACACTCAAGGTCGTGGATGTAGCGCCGACATCAACCATCGCGGTAAAGCCGGCACTGGCAGCCTCCGGAAGCTGTGAGGCAATCAATGGGAAGGCCGACTCTAACGCATAGGCCTCCACGTCCACGACCGATGCTGTCAGGCCAGCCAGGGTCAGTGTTTCCAGGCGCTTATCGATAACCTCGTTGCGCGCGACAATCAGCAGCACGTCATTGGTCTCGGGATTGCGCGCATTGGCGCCCATTACCACGAAGTCAAAGTACACATCTTCCAGAGGATATGGGATGTATTGATCCGAATCCAGGGTGATTTGCTGTTCGATCTCAGAATCGGAAAACTCTGCCGGCATGCTGATCTGGCGACTGATGACTTGTGAGCCTGACACGGCGAGGGCCGCATGACGTCGTTTGCTACCTGAGCGCTGCAAGGCATCGGCTACCGCCTGACCGGCGACCTCGATCTGCACCACTGCTTGCTCCGAGACAGCTCCCACGGGCAACCGGGTATGGGCGCTTGCCTCCACGCGGTAACCCTTGGCGGTCGCGGCAAGGGCCAAAAGGCGTACCGCCGACGTGCTAATATCCAGCCCGAGCAAGGGTGAAGCATCTTGGCCAAAAATCTTTCGAATCAATTGATTACCCGTGACTTCCAAAAATTTTTGTGGCCAGCTCGGCCTCGCACTGTGAGTGTCTGTCCGTGCGCGTTATCGACCGTAGTTTGAAGCTCCTGAACATTTATATCACAGCGTCTCTGGAATTAAGGCCACAGCACGAGCACCAAGCATAAAGCGCGAAGCGAACGTGTGGTGTCACTGGGCGGTTCCGGAGTTATTTTCTGCGACATTTAATTAGGTCGGCCCCGCGCCATGATAGTCCAAACAAAATACCAGCAGGAAGGCATGCCATGCCACGCGCACGCTTGTCGCTGCTATCACGCGCCCCGCGTTGACGCGCGTTGATGCCTCTCCTGCGCGTTCTTCGCGCGCTGGCCTCCGCTGGCATTAATCTGGCTTTCGCGGCATTGCTGGCTGGGGTCATCGTTTATCTTGCGCTCGACCGCCAACTGCCTGCGGTCGAGCAACTGGGCCACACCCAGCTCGCCCAGCCACTTCAAATCTATTCGAAGGACAGGCGTACGATCGCCGAATTCGGCGACCAGCGGCGCATTCCCCTCGCCGACGATGCTCTGCCCGCATCACTGGTGCAAGCCATCCTGGCGGCCGAGGACGATCGTTTCTTCGAGCATCCGGGCTTCGACACCAGAAGCATTGCGCGCGCGGCATGGGAGCTGATTCGCACCGGCAAGGCACGGCAGGGCGGCAGCACCATTACCCAGCAGGTCGCGCGTAACTTCTTCCTGAGCCGCGAGAAAACCTTCCTGCGCAAGGGCCTTGAGATCATGCTCGCGGTACGCATCGAGCAGCATTTCAGCAAAGACCAGATTCTTGGCCTGTACGTCAACAAGATCTTTCTTGGCCACCGCGCTTACGGCTTTGGTGCCGCCGCCCAGATTTATTACGGTCGACCGATAGCACAGCTGACAGTTTCCGAAATCGCCATGCTCGCCGGGCTACCCAAAGCACCCTCCCGCGACAACCCGCTGGTCAATCCGAAGCGCGCGCTTGAACGGCGGGACTACATCCTTGGCCGCATGTATTCCCTGGGCTATCTGTCCGCCGACGACTACCAACATGCGTTGCAGCAAGCGGACAGCGCAGGGCACTACGGATTCGACCCTGACGTGGACGCACCCTATGTCGCTGAAATGGCTCGGGCCTGGATGGTAGGTCGCTACGGCGACGCCGCCTACACGGATGGCTATCGGGTCATCACGACCGTGGACAGCCAGCAGCAGCAAGTCGCCAACCGCGCCTTGCGCGCGGGTCTGCTGAATTACGATCGGCGGCATGGTTTTCGGGGCCCGGCGGCACGCATTCCGGCCGCTGTTCTGGCCGACCCGACGCAGCTGCAGAAAAACCTGCGCGCCCTGCCCGTAACCAACGAATTGACGCCCGCCGTGCGACTGACCACTGGCGACTTCTGGCTCGCGACCTCGCAGGCCACCGTCCCGGCGGCCGAGATCGCTCGCGACACCTTCGCTCGCGGCTGGCAACCGGCTGACGGCGATGTCGTTTATCTGAGGCAATCGCCAACCGGTTGGCAGCTGGCGCAGCTACCGCAGGTGGAAGGCGCCCTGGTGGCACTGTACCCCGACAGCGGGGCGATCACCGCCTTGGTTGGCGGCTACGATTTCGGCCGCAGCCGGTTCAACCGCGCAGTACAAGCCCAACGCCAACCGGGCTCAAACTTCAAGCCTTTCATTTACGCTGCCGCGCTGGCTGCCGGCTACACCGCAGCCTCGGTGATCAACGATGCACCGGTCGCGTTTCCAGTCGACACGCCAGACGGCTACTGGCGGCCGGAGAACTATACCGGCCGCTTCTACGGACCCACGCGCCTGCGCGAAGCCCTGGCCCAGTCGCGCAACCTGGTGTCCGTACGCCTCATGCATGCGGTGGGCGTTGGTTTCACGCGCCGGTATTGTCTGCGCTTCGGGTTTGACGCCACGCGCTTGCCGCGCAATCTTTCCCTGGCGCTGGGCACCGCATCCGTAACCCCGCTTGAACTGGCTGCCGCGTATGCCGTCATTGCCAATGGCGGATACCGGGTCAGTCCCTACTTCATTGAGCAGGTTCTGGATCGCAACGATCAGATCGTGTGGCAGGCGCCCCGGCCGGTTCCTTGCGATGCCGGTTGCGAGATGGAACAAACTGCCGGCGGCGACACCGTGCCGGCGCCCCGGGTCATTCCCGCCTCCGACGCATATATCCTCAGTTCCATGTTGTCGGACGCCATCGATCACGGCACCGCGGTGCGCGCCAAGAGTCTCGGCCGACCCGACCTCGCGGGCAAGACCGGCACCACCAACGAAGAACGCGACGCCTGGTTCACGGGCTTCAATCGAAGGCTGCTGGCAACGGCCTGGGTCGGTTTTGACCAACCACGCTCGCTCGGCAAGGGAGAAACGGGCTCCCGTGCCGCATTGCCTGTCTGGATGGACTTCATGGCCTCCGCGCTGGCTGAGCTGCCGGTGAGTCCGATGCCGGTACCCAGTGACCTGGTCTCCGTGCGCATTGACCGCTACACCGGGCAACCGAGCTCGGATAGCGGCCCGGATACGTTGTTCGAATGGTTCAGCGCCGATCGGGTACCCAGCGCCATGCGTGTGCCTACACCTGATCCCGCGACCCCGACCCGTAACCCGGAGGCAGTATTGTTTTGACACCCTCCACTACTCGCACTATTTTGGTGCGAAATAGCCTTTAGCGCACTATATTTGGTCACCAAAAAAACCAACGGTAAGTCGCACGGCGCCCGCACCGGGCAGATTCGAGTTTTGGTACATTTGGTGCTTGACCGTGAAGAGTCGTCCTGATCCGCCGCCGCGATCGTCCCGCAAGGGCGTCGCTCGGCAATCTTTTAATCTGGCCGCCAGGCCAACCACCCCGCCAAGGAGCGTAGTTACATGTCAGCGTCGGATGTGCTCAAGAGAATCGGCGAACAAAACGTCAAATTTGTCGACATGCGGTTCACCGATACCCGCGGCAAGGAACAGCACGTCACCATCCCAGCCCATCGCGTCGATGCCGGATTCTTCGAATCCGGCATGATGTTCGATGGCTCATCCATCGGCGGCTGGAAGGGCATCAACGAGTCGGATATGGTGCTGATGCCGGACACCCAGTCGGCGGTGCTCGATCCGTTCACTGACGAAACCACCATGAACCTGACCTGCGATGTGCTGGAACCGCACACCATGCAAGGTTATGACCGCGATCCGCGCTCGCTCGCCGGCCGTGCCGAGGCCTACCTCCAGTCAACCGGCATTGCCGACAAGGCGTTCTTTGGCCCGGAACCCGAATTCTTCGTTTTCGACGATGTGCGCTGGGCAGACTCACTCAACGGCTGCTTCGTGGAAATTGATTCGGAGGAAGGGCACTGGCGCTCCGGCACCGAGTTTGAGGAAGGCAACAAAGGCCACCGGCCCCGCATCAAGGGCGGTTACTTCCCGGTGCCGCCGGTGGATTCCCTGCACAACGTTCGCACCGCCATGGTGCAGGCGCTGGAAGAAATGGGCGTGACGGTAGAAGTCCATCACCACGAGGTTGCCACCGCCGGACAATGCGAAATCGGCACCCTGTTCAATACGCTGGTGCGCAAGGCGGATGAGCTGCAGATTCTGAAATACGTGGTGCTGAACGTAGCCCACAACTATGGCAAGACCGCCACCTTCATGCCTAAACCTCTGGTTGGCGACAACGGCAGCGGCATGCACGTCCACCAGTCTCTGGCCAAAGCCGGCGTCAACCTGTTCGCGGGGGACAAATATGGCGGCTTGTCGGAGTTGGCGCTTTACTACATCGGTGGCATCTTCAAGCATGCCAGGGCGCTCAACGCGCTCACCAATGCCAGCACCAACAGCTACAAGCGGCTGGTGCCTGGCTTCGAGGCGCCGGTCATGCTGGCCTATTCGGCCCGGAATCGTTCGGCTTCGGTGCGTATTCCGTGGGTATCGAGCCCCAAGGGTCGGCGCATTGAAGTGCGCTTCCCTGACAGTACCGCCAATCCCTATCTGGCTTTTTCCGCCATGCTGATGGCCGGCCTCGACGGCATCAAGAACAAGATCCACCCAGGCGATGCCATGGACAAGGACCTGTACGACCTGCCGGCCGAGGAAGCCAAGGCCATCCCTCAGGTATGCCACTCGCTCGACATGGCGCTCGACGCACTGGATGCCGACCGTGACTTCCTGACCGCCGGCGACGTGTTCTCGAACGATATGATCGATGGCTATATCGCCCTGAAGATGGACGAAGTCACGCGCTTGCGCATGACCTCCCATCCGGTCGAGTTCGACATGTACTACAGCTGCTGACCCCGTGATGGAGGGGCTTGCCCAGGGGAAGTCCCTCCACCTCTGATACCCCAGCTTCATTCATCGGGCGCCGCCATGAACATCATCCGCCCAATGCTACTGGCCCTCCTTTTGGCAGTGCCCAACGTCGCCACTGCCGTCCGGATTTATCAATCCACCGGCCCGGATGGCGTGACCCAGTTCTCGGATCAACCCAGCCCGCAAGCGCGGGAACTGGACATTTCCGTACCGACACAGGTTCCCGCCGCTCAGCCACCGGGTGCCTATGACAAGCCGACTGCCACGGAAACCAGTACTGCGCCCGAAGCGATTCGCTATACCCGACTGCGTATTACCCAACCCAGCAACGACGCCGTGTTCTGGTTTGCCGATGGCCCGGTACGGGTCCAGGTTGACATAGCCCCCCCGCTTGCCGAAGGACATGTCCTGGTGCCCTTCTTGGACGGCGTAGCGCAGGGAGAAGGCGCCGCGGGCAACAGCTTTACCCTGAGCGGCCTGAACCCGAACACCTACCAACTCAAAGTAGTTATCCGCGATCAAAACGGCAGGAACCTCAAACAAAGCGCCACGGTGCGGTTCCATTTCAAACGCCAGTCCGTCAATCTGCCGGCCCGACGGGCTCCGCCAGCTACTGGCAACTGAACCACCCCGGTGGCATCACGCGCCTGCCGCAACCGCCCATGGAAACTAGTCTGGACAATGGAAACGCCGCGCCGCCAGGTGCTTGGCGCCTTGTGCTGGACAATCTGCAAACCGCCATTCTGGTGATCGACGCCGGCCAGTACATCAGCTACCTGAATCAGGCGGCCGAGGTACTGCTCAGCGCGAGTTCCCGCCAGCTGCGCGGCCAGCCACTGGCCCATGTTGTCCCCGAACCCGGACTCTCAGCGCTGGTCACCGACACCCTCGCTCGTCAGCAGGCGGTGCTGCGCCACGATATGAGCTTCGTGCTGTCCGGCGGCGCGGTGCGCCGGTTCGACTGCTGGCTGACACCATTCGCTTGGGAAAACGGCGCTGGCGTGGCGATTGAGATTGCCGCCACTGGCCCGCTGGGCGACACCCAGCGCGAGAGTCAGCTGCTGGCGCAGCAGGAAGCCAACCGCCTGATGCTGCGCGGCCTGGCGCACGAGATCAAGAACCCACTGGGCGGCCTGCGTGGCGCAGCGCAGTTACTCGAACGCGAGCTGGCCGACCCGGCGCTGACCGAGTACACCAACATCATCATCGGCGAAGCGGATCGCCTGAAAAATCTGATCGATCGCATGGTGAGCCCGGAACTGGCGCCCCAGAACGCCAGTGTTAGTGTGCACGAGGTACTGGAGCGGGTCCGCGCCCTGGTTGACGCGGATTTGCCACCTCATATCGGCATTGAGTGCGACTACGACCCCAGCCTTCCGGACCTGTGGGCCGATCGCGAGCAGCTTATTCAGGCATTCCTGAACCTGGTGCGCAACGCCGTACAGGCTGTGGACGAAGCGGATTGCCGCCCCGGGCGCGTGATCCTGCGCACGCGTGTACGTCGACGGGTGACCATTGCCGGTCGGCATCACCGGCTGCTGGTACAGGTGGACGTAGTCGATAACGGCCCCGGCGTGCCGGAGCAAATGCGCGACCAGATTTTCCATCCGCTGATCACCGGGCGCGCCACAGGTACCGGACTGGGGCTGTCGATCGCGCAGTCACTCATCAGTCGGCACGAAGGGTGCATTACTTTCCATAGCCTGCCGGGGAATACCGTGTTCTCCGCACTCTTGCCCATAGCCGGAGAACACCGATGATTTGCCAGGGACGCGTATGGGTGGTCGACGACGACCGCTCGATCCGCTGGGTGCTATGTCGCGCGCTGCAAAACGCGGGCTTTGAGGCCATTGAGTTCGAGGATGCCGAGCGCGCCAGCGCCGCGCTGTCCGGCGACGAGCCAGATGCCATCGTATCGGATGTGCGCATGCCGGGGCGCAGCGGGTTCGACCTGCTCGCCGAGCTTCGGGAACGCGCGCCCAAGGTGCCGGTCATCATCACCACGGCCTATCCGGACCTCGACAGCGCGGTTTCCGCATTTCAGGGCGGCGCCTTCGAACACCTGCCAAAACCGTTCGATATCGACGAAGCCGTGGACCTGGTCAGTCGCGCGATCGCGCAGCGTCGCGAGAACACCACCACCGCCGAGCCGCCGCAGGCGGCCACGAAGCCTGACATGATCGGCTCTGCCCCGGCGATGCAGGAAGTGTTTCGCGCCATTGGCCGCTTGTCGCATTCCAGCATCAACGTACTGATCACCGGCGAGTCGGGCACGGGCAAGGAATTGATCGCGCGCGCCTTGCACCGTCACAGTCCGCGCAGCGGTGGTCCATTTGTCGCCATCAACATGGCCGCCATCAACCGCGAGCTGCTCGAATCAGAGCTATTTGGTCATGAGCGCGGCGCTTTCACTGGCGCCCAGGCACTGCGCCGCGGCCGCTTCGAACAGGCGCACGGCGGCGCGCTGTTTCTGGACGAAATCGGCGACATGCCATCCGAGCTTCAAACCCGGTTGCTGCGGGTCCTGCAGGAGGGCGAGTTTTACCGCGTCGGCGCCCACGCGCCGTTGCAGGTCAACGTCCGGGTGATCGCCGCCACCCACCAAAATCTCGAACAGGCGGTCCTCGCCGGCAAGTTCCGGGAAGATCTGTTGCATCGCCTCAACGTGGTTCGCATTCGGGTGCCGCCACTGCGCGAGCGGCGCGAGGATATCCCCAACCTGATACAGCACTTCCTGGTGCGCGCCGCCAGGGAACTACAGGTCGACTGCAAAACCGCCTCGCCGCAGGTGCTGGAACGGCTCAGCCGATTCGACTGGCCCGGCAACGTGCGCCAGCTCGAAAACGTTTGCCGCTGGTTGACCGTGATGACTCCGACGCAAAGCGTCCGGGTGGACGATCTGCCGCCCGAGGTTGCCGGCATCCCGGCGGTGGTCGATGCCGACTGGCAAAGCACCCTGCGGCGCTGGGCGGCTGGCCGCCTGGCGGCTGGTGAACGCGGCGTCATGAATGAACTGACGCCGGCATTCGAGCGGCTCATGATCGACGTGGCACTGGAACGCACCGGCGGGCGCCGCCAGGATGCCGCGGCGCTGCTCGGCTGGGGTCGAAACACGCTGACGCGCAAGATCAAGGAACTTGGCATCGAGGACGCCTGAGTCCATCGGACCCGCGTCTGTCGGCCTATCGGTCCAGCTGCAGCAACAGCGGCGCGTGATCCGACGGCCGCTCGGCACGCCGCAGGTCCAGTTCCACGTGGCAGTCGCCGCAATCATCCAGCAGCGAGCTGCTGACCAGGATGTGATCGATGCGCAGACCGTGATTGCGACGAAACCCCGCGGCGCGATAATCCCACCAGGTAAACGCTTGCTGCGCCGGGTGTAGCGCGCGAAATGCGTCGTGCAACCCAAGGCCGGCAAGTTCGGCAAAGGCCGCCCGCTCGGCAGGGCTGACCAGCACCTGCCCCTGCCAGGCGGCGGGGTCGTGCACGTCAAGATCGGCCGGCGCGATATTGAAATCGCCCATCACCAACAACCGCGGCGACTGCTCCAGCGCGGTCACCAGGTAGCGCTGAAAGTCGCTCAACCAGCCAAGCTTGTACGCGTATTTGTCAGAGCCCACGGCGCTGCCGTTCGGCACATAGGCGTTTACCACCCGCAGATCACCGTAACTCGCGGCAATGCAGCGCTGCTGCGGGTCTTCCTCACGCCCGGGCAAACCCATCAACGGCTCGGCTGGCGGCTGGCGACTGAGCAAGGCCACGCCGTTATAGGTGGGCTGACCACAGAACACGGCGTGATAGCCGGCCGCCGCAAGCTGTGCCTGCGGAAAGTCCCCGTCCACCACCTTGGTTTCCTGCAATCCAACGATGTCCGGGGCGACGCGATCCAGCCACTCCAGCAGTTGCGGCAGGCGTACGCGCAGAGAATTGACGTTCCAGGTGGCAATCAGCACGGTATTCATCGATCAGGGAACCGCGGGGCAACCAACCGAAGCGACGAATCGTTGCATCGGCAGCGCCCGCTAACGTTAAGGATACGCTGAAGTATTCAGTGTTTCCCGCAGCGCAAGGATGCGCCGCCAAAAGCAGTGGCTGTAAGCCAGTGCTTTTGTGAGCCATCGGAAAACCACGCTTTTCCGATGGCGGGCGCCGAGAAATCCAGGATGGATTTATACAGCGCTTCCTTAAGCGCCGATTATCGCCCCCTTACGCGGCAAGTTGCTCGTACCGAGTCCAACTCGCCCCGCTGAAACGGTACAAGTCCGCCGCGCCGACCGCCGCTTGGCTCTGTCAGGCAAGCGCTGCATAAATCAGCGGCTCTCTAGCGGCTGAATCTGCGCTGCGGCGCGCGGCCCGACCCCGAACGATCGCCGCCACGGTGTGGCGGTCGGGCCGCCGCCGGTGCGGCGCCGAGCGCACGCGGCGCAGGCTCGTAACCGGGCAATATCTGTTGCGGAATGCGCTGGTTGACCAGGCGCTCGATCCCGCGCAACAAATCCGCCTCATCGGGTGCCACCAGCGAGATGGCCTGACCCTCACGCCCGGCGCGGCCAGTGCGCCCGATGCGGTGCACGTAATCGTGCGGCACGTCGGGCAAATCGTGGTTCACCACCAGAGGCAGCTGATCAATGTCCAGACCGCGGGCCGCGATATCGGTTGCGACCAATACCCGCACACTACCGTTCTTGAAACCTTCCAGCGCCTTGGTGCGGGCACCCTGGCTTTTGTTGCCGTGTATGGCGGCACTCTTCAGGCCGTCGCCATCCAGTTGCTCGGCCAGGCGATTGGCCCCGTGCTTGGTACGGGCAAATACAAGTACCTGCTGCCAGTTATTACTGCCTATCAGCCACGACAACAGCTCGCGCTTGCGTCCCTTGTCCACTGCATAAGCGATCTGGCTGATCTGGCTGGCGGTAGAGTTTCGTGGCGCCACGTCAATTTCTACCGGGTGCTGCTGGAACTGCGCCGCCAGGGCGCGAATTTCGCTGGAGAAAGTCGCCGAAAACAGCAAGGTCTGGCGCTGCCTGGGCATCAGTGCAACCACTTTTTTAATGTCGCGGATAAAACCCATGTCCAACATGCGGTCGGCTTCGTCCAATACCAAGATCTCTACCCGATCCAGCACGCAGGTGCCCTGTTGCAGATGATCGAGCAGACGACCGGGCGTCGCCACCAGCACATCGAGTCCGCGAGCCAGCGCCTGGATTTGCGGGTGAATGCCAACGCCGCCGAAAATGACAGCACTGCGCAGCTTCAGCCCGCTGCCGTAATCCTTGAAGCTCTGGCAGACCTGAGCGGCCAGCTCGCGGGTCGGGGTAAGCACCAGCGCCCGTACGGCTCTTGGCCGCGGCGGCTGATGATTCGCGGCGAGCCGCTGCAGCATCGGCAGAGCGAAACCGGCCGTCTTGCCGGTGCCGGTCTGTGCGGCGGCGAGCACATCCTGGCCGGCCAGAATGACCGGAATGGCACGTTCCTGAATGGGAGTGGGCGTTGTGTAGCCATGTTCAGACACAGCGGCACACAGCTCGGCACGCAGGCCGAGAGTCGAAAAAGGCATATGGGTATCCTGAGAGCGGAACCGGCGCAGAATTATTTTGCGCGGTTCGGGCGAAACGGTAGTGCGGAGCAGACCCAGGCAGGCGCCTGGAGAACGCGCGGCGCAGACCGTAGTACGCCACGAAGATCCAGGTAGTGTACCGCAAGCGCTTAACCGGTAAGCTGCCACCGTCACCGCATTGACCCGGCGACGGCCCCTCAGCCGGGCTAAACAGGAACGCTCACCGATGGCGCGTGTCAACCGGCGTAACTACTACCGCATTCTGCATGTACAGCCCGACGCACCGGCCGCGGTGATTCGCATGGCCTATCGCACGCTGATGCAGAAACTGCGCTTACACCCGGATCTGGGCGGCGATGGGGCGACCGCTTCGTTGATCAACGAAGCGTACGCGGTGCTGTCCGACTCGCAGCGGCGTGCCGATTACGACGCGCAAAACACCGCCAGACCTGCCCGGGACGTTCCACAATCAGCCGAAGAATCCACAGTCATGTCGCAGACTTCCGCAAACGCGGCTCTGGCGCCACGTGGCGACCCCATGCACTGCGCGTTTTGCGGCGCCACGGCTTTACTACCCACGCAAGATACTGCGAGCGCTCGCTGCGCGAGCTGCCGTAGCCCGCTGGCGCCACCGCCGCGCGACAGTCACCTGGCGGCACGTCGGGCATTCGATCGGCAGCCACTGGCAGGCAGCATGGAATACTTCGTGCGGGGCAGCGCCCATGGCCCACGGCCGGCGGCGCTGCGCGATTTCTCGCCAGGCGGGGTGCTGGTGACGACTCCTGAGCAGCTACCCAGCGGGAGCGTTCTGGCGGTCAAATCACCGCTGTTTGATGCCGTGGTCAGGGTTGTCAGCTGCGAGGAAGGGGCGCCGGGCGAGGTCCATGCCTGGCATATGCGGCTCGAATTTCTCACCCTGGCTTTGAACGCGCCAACCGGCAGTTTTGTCGCAACCCAGGTGTGACGATTAGCCCGGCCAGGCCGCTTAGGCTGGGCCAATCCTCCCGAACGGCCGACGATGTGCGCGGTCGCCGCCAGCGCACCTCGCTTGGCGCCTGCGCAAACGCCGACACCGTTCAGCGTTATACGCGGGCCCTGGCGTGGCGTGCGCCGGGAAATGCACGATCGATCACGATTCGGTTCAGTCAGCGCTCAATCAAGACCCATTGCGGCGCAGCAGGGCCAGGAACTCGCGACGCAGGATGGCGTCAGTCAGGAACACCCCGCGCATCACGCTGTTAATCATCTGCGAGTCCGTGTCCTTGACCCCGCGCCACTGCATGCAGAAATGGTCCGCCTCCATGACGATAGCCAAGCCATCCGGCTGCATGCGTTCCTGCAACAGGTCAGCCAGGCGCGTGACGGCCTCTTCCTGGATCTGTGGCCGACTCATCACCCAGTCGGCCAGGCGCACGTATTTCGACAGCCCGATCAGATTCGAGTGCTCATTGGGCATGACGCCGATCCACACCTTGCCGATGATCGGACACAGGTGATGTGAGCAGGCGCTGCGAATGGTGATCGGCCCGACGATCATCAGCTCGTTCAAGCGCTCCACGTTGGGAAACTCGGTCACGTCCGGCGCTGCGCGGTAGCGACCGCTAAATACCTCGGTCAGATACATCTTGGCCACTCGCCGCGCCGTTTCGCGGGTGTTGTGGTCGCTTTCGGTATCGATCACCAGGCTGCGCAGTACCTCCACCAGCTTTTCTTCGACCTCTGCTTGCAGCAGCGGCAGCTCGTCTTCCTCGATGAAGGCGGCGATGTTGTCGTTGGCGTGAAAACGCACCCGTGCCAACTCCAGGCGCTGACGGATACGGGCGGATACTGGCGGTGTCGGTGGGGAGTCGGCAATCCGGCCAGTCGCGGGAGAATCAGGCTGATTCATTTGGGGGAACCTGGAAAAGCGGCAGTCCAGGGATGCTAAACCGAATCGTCCGTGCCGGCACACGCTGGCTTCAAAAGGCAAAATGGTGGCTACCCTGCAGAACGAGCTCGGACCTATGCCAGAACCTGCCTGTTGGACTCCGAGCGGCGACCACCCTGACGGCCAAAATCACCGCATGCCACTGACGCCCGACCCGCGCGACCTCGAATTCCAGTTCATCCGCGCCAGCGGCCCCGGCGGACAGAACGTCAACAAGGTGTCGAGCGCGCTGCAGCTGCGCTTCAACACACGCGGCTTCACCGAGCTGTCCGACGCCGTACGCGAGCGGCTCACGCGCCTGGCCGGCCGCAGACTCACCGCGGACGGGGTGCTCATTCTCGAAGCGCAGCGTTTTCGCACCCAGGAGCGCAACCGCGCCGATGCGCTGGAGCGGCTTGCGGCCTTACTCGATGCCGCCACACAGGCACCCAAGACGCGCCGACCGACACGACCGTCCCGCGCTCAACGCGAGCGGCGCCTGGAGTCCAAACAGCAGCAGGGCATAGCCAAACAGCGACGACGACGCCCGAACCTAAACGACTGACCGGCAGGGGGGCGGTTCGTGAGACCATTCGACGCCAGTCCTGCCCTCCCCCTCGCCAAGGAGACCCGCCATGCCGGAAGCCTATATCTACGACGCTGTGCGCACGCCGCGCGGGCGCGGCAAGCCCGACGGATCGCTGCATCAAGTGCCCCCGATCCGCCTCGCCACGACGGTGCTCAATGCGCTGCGCGACCGTTTGCATTTGGACACAGCGCATGTGGACGATGTGGTTATGGGCGTGGTCAGCCCGGTCGGCGAGCAGGGTTCCAACATTGCGCGCGTGGCGGCCATTGACGCCGGCTATGCGCAAACCGTGGCCGGCGTGCAGGTCAACCGGTTTTGCGCCTCGGGACTGGAGGCGGTGAACATAGCCGCCGGGCAGGTCATGTCTGGCCAGTCGGACCTGGTGATCGGGGGCGGTGTCGAGTCCATGTCACGCATCCCGATGTCGTCAGCTGGCGGCGCCTGGTACGCCGATCCGCAGGTGGCCTTCCACAGCCATTATGTGCCGCAGGGCATATCGGCCGACCTGATCGCCAGCCTGTATGGCTACTCGCGGGACGATGTCGACGGCTTCGCCGTGCAATCGCAGACGCGCGCCGCCCAGGCCTGGGAAGAAAAACGCTTCGCCCGCTCGGTGACGCCGGTCTATGCAGTGGATGGCGCAGCGCTTCTGGACCACGACGAACACCGTCGACCCGGCACCAGCGTGCAAAGCCTCGCCAAGCTGCCAGCCTCGTTCGAGAAACTGGGCGCCGATTACGGTTTCGACTCGGTCGCGCTACAGCGCTACCCGGAACTGGAACGCATCGAGCACGTACACCACGCCGGCAACTCGTCTGGCATTGTCGATGGTGCCGCCGCGGTGCTGGTCGGCAACAAGGAAATTGGCGAGCGGCTGGGCCTGAAACCCCGAGCGCGCATCCGTGGTTTCGCCTCGATCGGCAGCGAGCCGACCATCATGCTGACCGGCCCGGCACCGGCCACCCTGAAGGCGCTCAAGCGCGCCGGCATGAGCCCGGCCGACATCGACCTGTACGAGGTCAACGAAGCGTTCGCCGCGGTGGTGCTGCGTTTTGCCGACGTGGTCGGCGTGCCGATGGACAAGATCAACGTCAACGGCGGCGCCATCGCGCTCGGCCACCCGCTGGGCGCCACCGGCGCCATCCTGATCGCCACCGTGCTCGACGAGCTTGAACGGCGCAACCTGGGCACCGGCCTGGTCACGCTGTGCATCGGCGCTGGCATGGGCACCGCCACCATCATCGAACGGCTGTAGGGAGAGCACGATGATCGACTACCGCGTGGACGGCGACGGCATTGCCATCGTCACCTGGAACAACCAAAAATCGTCGGTCAATACGCTGACCGACGCTTCAATGGCGGCTTACACCGAGGCCATGGATCGGGCGATTAATGACCCGGCCGTGAAAGGCATTGTCGTCACCAGCGCCAAGAACGACTTCATCGCCGGAGCAGACGTACAGGACTTTCTGGCCGACCGCACGGTGGCTGGCCTCGAAGCCGGCAGCCGCAAGGCCAGCGGCCTGTTCCGACGCCTGGAGACTGCTGGCAAGCCAATGGTCGCGGCCATCAACGGCACCGCGCTGGGCGGTGGGCTGGAGCTTGCGCTGGCCTGCCATTACCGCATTGCGGCAGACAACCCTAAGACTCGCCTCGGGCTGCCGGAAGCCACCCTTGGCGTACTGCCGGGCGCCGGTGGAACACAGCGCCTGAGCCGTCTAATTGGCGTGCGCGCCGCAGTGCCGCTACTGGTGGAAGGCAAGCGCCTGCCAGTGGCAGAGGCGCTCAAGCTGGGCGTCATCCATGCCGTGGTACAGGCCGGCGAGCTGCTGGACAAGGCCAAAGCGTGGATTGTTGCCGACGGCAAAGCCGAGCAGCCCTGGGACAGCAAGGGCTTTCGGGTACCCGGCGGCAATCTTGGCGATTCCAGCGTGCAGGAATTCATGTCCGTCGCCGTCGCCAAGGTGCACGAACGCACCGCCGGCAACTACCCGGCGCCAATCAATATCCTGTCCTGCATCTATGAGGGCGTGTCCTCCCCAATTGACGTCGGCCTGGATATCGAGAGCCGTTACTTCGGCGTCACCGCTGCCACGGTGCAGGCAGAAAACCTGATCCGCAGCGGCTTCCTGGCCCTGAACGACGCGCGCAAGCTCAAGCGCCGACCCGCCGACATCGCCAGGGCCGAGTATCGGAAAGTCGGCGTGCTGGGCGCGGGCCTGATGGGCAGCGGCATTGCCTATGCGTGCGCCAAGGCCGGCCTGGAAACGGTGCTGCTGGACCGTGAACTGGCCCTGGCCGAGCGTGGCAAGGCCCATAGCGACAAGCTTCTGACGCGCGAAGTGGAGCGTGGCCGATTGGACGCAACCGGCCGCGAGACTACGCTCTCGCGCATCACGCCAACCGCCGATTACGCCGCATTGGCCGGTTGCGACATCGTGGTCGAAGCAGTGTTCGAACAGCGCGAGGTCAAGGCGGAGGCCACGCGCCGCACGGCCGAGGCGGCCGGACCCGACATCCTGTTTGGCTCCAACACATCCACCCTGCCGATCACCGGCCTGGCCGAGCATTGGCCGCAACCGGAAAACTTCATCGGCTTGCATTTCTTCTCGCCGGTACACCGCATGGCGCTGGTGGAAGTGATCCGCGGCCAGAAAACCTCTGAAGACTGCCTGGCCCACGCGCTGGACTTCGTGGCGCGCATCGGCAAGACGCCGGTAGTGGTCAACGACAGCCGCGGGTTTTTCACCAGCCGGGTATTCACGACCTATTTCGAGGAAGGCATGGCCCTGCTGGCCGAGGGCGTGAATCCGGCGTTGATCGAAAACGCCGGCCGCCAGACCGGCATGCCGCTGGGGCCGCTGGCGGTGGCGGACGAGGTGGCCCTGGACCTTATCCACAAGGTCATCGTACAGACGCGCGCCGACCTTGGTGAAGCATACGTACCTCCGGTGTCGGCACCGGTGATCGAGCTGTTCGTGGACAAGCTAGGCCGGGTCGGCAAAAAGGTCGGCAAAGGATTCTACGATTACACCGACGGCCAGCGGCGCTTGTGGCCGGGGCTGGCCGAACAGTTCCCGCGCGCCACACAGCAACCGGACGTGGAATCCATCAAGCAGCGCCTGTTGCACATCCAGGCGGTGGAGGCGGCGCGCTGCCTGGCGGAGGGCGTGGTCGACAACGCCACGGATGCGAACGTGGCATCCCTGCTTGGCTGGGGCTTTCCGGCCTGGGCCGGGGGCGTGCTGGCCTACGTGGATACGGTCGGCGTGGACCGTTTCGTGGCCGAATGCGAGGCGCTCGCCGCCAGCGCCGGGCCGCGTTTCTCGCCGCCGGATATCCTCAAACGTCTCGTTGGCACCGGCACACAGCTGCGTGCGGCCGACCGCTGATTCATTCACTCGCTTAACTCAAGGAACCCGCTCGTGGACTATCAGGATCTTCTCTACGTCGAACAGGACGGCGTTGCCACCATCACCATCAACCGGCCGGAGGTCTACAACGCCTTTCGCGCCCAGACCGTGGAAGAACTGATCCACGCCTTCCAGCGCGCCGGCTGGAATACGGAAATCGGCGTCATTGTGCTGACCGGCACCGGCGACAAGGCGTTCTGCACTGGCGGTGATCAGAAATCCCATGCCGGCAGCTACGGCGGGCGCGGCACCGTCGGCATGCCGGTTGAAGAACTGCACACCGTCATCCGCGACGTGCCCAAACCGGTCATCGCCCGCGTGCAGGGGTTTGCCATTGGCGGTGGCAACGTGCTGGCGCTGCTGTGCGACCTGACCATCGCGTCGGACAAGGCCCAGTTCGGCCAGGTTGGTCCCAAGATGGGCTCGGTCGATCCGGGCTACGGCACCGCCTATCTGGCGCGCGCCGTCGGCGAGAAGAAGGCCCGCGAAATCTGGTACCTGTGCCGCCGCTATACGGCCGACGAGGCCGAGCGCATGGGCCTGGTCAACAAGGTGGTGCCGCACGAGGAGCTCGACGCCGAAGTTGCCGCCTGGTGCGCCGAAATCATGGCCAAGAGCCCGACCGCGCTGGCCATCGCCAAACGCTCCTTCAACGCAGACAGCGAACAGATCCGCGGCCAGGCGGCTATGGGCCTGCAAGCCCTGGCGCTGTACTACGACACCGACGAATCCAAGGAAGGCGTGCGCGCCTTCAACGAGAAGCGACCGGCCGAGTTCCGCAAGTTCCAGAAGAAATGACCGTCCCCGCGCCCGACTGGTTCACGGAAGCAGTCGCCACTGCGGGCAACCCGCACCGGGTGTCGGTAACCGGCTGTGACATTCACTACCAGACCTGGGGCGAGGCCGGGCCACCGCTGCTGCTGGTCCACGGCGGCGGCGCGCACAGCCACTGGTGGGATTTCATCGCGCCCTGGCTGGCCGTGGATCACCGGGTCGCCGCCATGGACTTGTCGGGCATGGGCGAAAGCGGCCGGCGCGAGCAGTATCAGATGGATGACTTCGCCGGTGAGGCGTTGGCGGTGTGCGACGACGCGGGTTTTGGACCGGAGGTGACGCTCATTGGCCACAGCCTGGGCGGCGCCGTGTGCCTTCGGGCCGCCGCCAGCCGCCCGGAGCGGGTCGGCGGACTGGTCATGGTCGATTCGCCCATTCGCCCGCCGGGGTACAAGTTTCCAGGTACCGCCCGCAACCCGTTGAGCCAGCCACGGCGCAGCTATCCGGACTTTGAAGCCGCGCTGGCTCGCTTCCGGCTGATCCCGGAGCAGCCCTGCCACAACACCTTCATCCTGGACTACATCGGCCGACATTCCATCATGCAAACGCCAAGCGGCGACTGGACCTGGAAGTTCGACGACCGGGGCATGGCCCACATCACCGTCGGCCAGCAAGCGCAGGAATTGCGCGAAGTCACCTGCCGCGTGGGCATCCTGTACGGCGACAAGAGCAAGCTGTTCCCGCCCGAGGTACGTGAATACGTCCATGAACTGGTGGACCGTCGCGGTCCGGTGGCAGCCATTCCGGAGTCCTACCACCACTTGTTCCTGGACCAGCCGCTGGCCTTCGTGGCGGCGCTGCGTACCCTGCTGGCCGACTGGCACGCGCTGTAAGCGCGCCGCCCACCCGTAGCCCAGGACAAAAAAAACCCGGCCAGGGGTGGCCGGGTCAGAAAGGTAACCCGCTCAGGGAGGGGAAGCGGGTGATTCCTCGCAGAGGTCTCGTGTACTAAGAGT
>NZ_JBFIII010000018.1 GCF_041601295.1 Immundisolibacter sp. | reverse complement strand
GCGTGGCGCAAGGTCACCTGCATGGCGGCTGGCTAGGCCGCGGCGCCGGCCGTGGGCAGGGCCGCTGCCAGACGGTCGCGGAGCAGATACAGGCAAGCGCTCCCCTTGCCGGCCTCACTGGCCAGCAATTTGAGCGCCTCGTCGCCCACGGTCGCCACATCGCCGCCGGCGGCCGCGAGTTGTTCGAGCAGCGGCAGACCTTGGTCGATGAATGTCCAAAGATCATCGAGCGCCTTGTCGCGCACCCGGCCATAGCCCTTGACCACACGGCCGGCGTCGGCGGCCAGCCGGCCAAGCGCGGCATCGTGCCCCAGCCACAACAGCACGGCGTCGCGCCAGCGTTGCAGCAGCAGCAGTTCCTCGTGGTGGCGCAGCGAGTGGCGGCGCAGGTGGCGCATGGCCGCGACCAGCGACATCGTCAAATAGCCCCAGGGCCGGTTGATGCGCACGCGCATAGGCATGGATATATGGTCGAAGTCCTCGCGCCAGCGGCGCCCCTGGGCGCGGATCCAGCGGCCGATGGGTGCCGGCAACATGCCGTAGATCTGCGGCGGGTCCGGAGCCAGGAAATCGTCGACCCAGAACGGGTCTTCGCCGCGCACGCCGTGGTCACCGCGCATCTTGGCGAAACGCTCGGGGCGCAGCTTCAGTTGTGCCACGCGCTGGGCGTCCTCGTAGCTCATCCAGTTGGCAAGATGCTGCGCGTAACTGGCTGTAACAGCCGAGTTATCGACTCCTGAGCTTGCTGTTTCCGCGGTGTGGACTTCCTGCACGCGGGCGATGTAGTCGCGCACGTAGGCGGCATCCTGGAAATCCAGCAGGCGGTAGCAGGCCTCGGCAAAGATCCGCGCCAGCGGCGGCACGGCGCTGCGTCCCTGGTCAAGCAGGCTGCGGTACTCGCCACGTCGCCGTTGCGGCAAGGCCTGTGCCCGCTGATCGGCGAGCTGCTGCCAGTCGAGAACTTCGTTTTCCTTGAACAGGGCACGTGGCAGGGTGCCCTCGCGCATCATCTGGTAGCCAAGATCAAATGCCTTGAGGTTGTCGCCAACGCCGACCTCGGCTTCCTCGATGGCAGTCCGAAAGGGTTCGGGCGCCAGTGCGAATACTTTGCTTGCGACCACCGCGCCCAGGAGCACGGCGTTGCTCGACAGCAGGGACAGACCGGCCCGCGCCACCACTTCCTGGGCATGAAACAGGTAGCTGTCGCTGGACAGCGTCTCGGCCGCCTTGCGAATGACCCCGGACGGGTAGATGCCGCCTTCGGCCGGCGTTTTCTCCAGCGTGCCGTAGTAGCGGTAGGTGTTGGCGATGATGGTGCAGTCCGGATGCGCGAAACCGCCCTGCAGCAGGCGACCGAGTTCCAGAAACTCCTGGCTGAGCAGCAGGTCGACGTCACCGGGCACGGCGTAAGCCGACAGGATCGGCGCGCGCTGGGTTTGGGGCCGCGCCTCGACGTAATAAATGACCGAGCCGGCACGCTGTGAAAGACCGAGCAAACCGATGCTCTGTGCCTGCCAGCCGGCGTTGATCAGACCCTTGACCATCCAGTCGGCCAGCACACCACCGCCCTGACCGCCGACAGTGCCAATGAGGACGCGCGTAGCGCGGTCTTGCCGTGACATATGGACTCCCCCGGTCAGGCGGCGCGCAGCGCCGGCAGCAGGCGCTCACTGAGTTTCTGCATGAAACGCTCGAAGCGACCGGCGTTGCGCACGACCGTCACTTTGTGAAAGGACGGGCAAAGCTGGGCCGCATGGGCAATTTCGCCACACACGCCACAACCGACGCAGGTGGTGTCGATGGCCGCCACCGGTGCGCTCTTGAGCGTGTTCGGTGATTCCTCCAGCGTCAACGAGGGGCAGCCGTTGACGCGCATGCAGGAGTGGTCACCAACGCAGACCTCCTCGTCCACGCCCAGGCGCTCGACTTCCGTACGCTTACCTTCGGCAATCGCCTTGGCGCGCATCGGCTTGAACGTACGCTGGCGCTGCAGCTGGCATTCGGCTTCGGAAATCAGCACCCGTAGCTGCGGGTCCGGGTCGGCCTGGATTTTTTTCAGTTTCTTCTGAAAGTCGCGGAAATTGTAGGGGTTGGCTTTCTGGACGTGCTTGACGCCCAGGCCCTTGAAGGTGCGCTCAATATTGAACACGCCGCCGCTGGCCTGACCGGTGAGCTGCGGGCCGGAGTTGGGGTTCTCGTGGGCGCCGGTCATGGCGGTCCACTTATTGTCGAGTACCAGGTAGGTGGCATCCTGTTTGTTGTAAAGACCGTTCACCACGCAGGTGTTGAGGGCCGAGTGCCACAAGGTGCCATCGCCAACCACAGAGACGTTCTTCTGTTCCGACATGGCCGACAGCGCGCTGGCAGCGGCCAGGCCACCGCCCATGCCGATGTTGGAGTCAGCCATGTGGAACGGCGCCAAACCCGCCATGCCGTAGCAGCCGACGTCGGTGGCATGCCAGTCCTTCTGGCCGGTGAGCATCTCGTTGATTTTCATCATGCTGAACACCGGCCGCTCCGGACAGCCGGTACAGAAGGTCGGCGGGCGCGGTGTGACCGGCCGTGGGAACAAGGTCGCCGCCAGCTTTTGCCGCTCCAGGTACGCCGTGGCTGTGGCGCGCAGGTTGTCGGCACGTTCCGGCAGCAGGCGGGCCATGAACTCGGTTAACGGCTGCAGCACACGCCCGGGCACCAGTTCGCCGACGCCAGGGATCAGGTCATGGCCATGAAACGGCGTACTGACGCCGCGCTGGTGCAGCATGGCGCGGATTTGCTGCTCCATCAGGTCCGGCTGGCCTTCCTCGACCAACAGCACCTCGCGCTTGTCCTTGATGAAATCGACGATCTGATCGTCGCACAAGGGATTGATGACGTTCAGTTGGAGCAGGCTGATGGCCGGATCGGTCACGCCATCCTCATCGGCCAGGCCCAGCAGGGACAACAGGCGCATGACGGTGTTGAAGACGGTGCCGTGAGTGATCAGGCCGATCGGCGTGTCGGGCGCCCCGAAGGTTTCGTTAAGACCCTGGGCAATGATGTACTCGCGTGCCCTGGGCAGGCGGTCGCGGTAGCGCTCGAGCTCCTGGCGCTGGGTGTTGGGCGGCAACGGGTAGCGGCTCGGATCCTTGATACCGGCCTTCAGCTTGCTGATCACGTTGTACTCGCCGATCTTGTTGTCGCCCACCTCGACCTTGGCATTGGCGTGCGACAACTGCGGACGCAGCAACAGTGCCACCACGCAGGTGGACAGTTCCGACAATTCGAAGCTCTCGCGGGTCATGCGCAGCAGCAGTTGCTGATCAGCCCGGGGATCGATTACCACGATCCCGGATTTCATCGCCCAGGGCAGGGTGCGCTGCGCGACCGTGGTGCTGGACACGCCATAGTCTTCGCCGACCACCAGCACGCAGCCGCCCAGCACGCCGATCTGCGAGATGTGGTCGACCACGTCCGTGGATACGCCGTTACCGAGCACTTTCCAGGTCACTGCGCCGCGCACCGGGGCGAATACGGACGCTGTACACATGGCGGCGGCGGACATCTCGTTGGCCGAGGACTCCACGTACACGCCGTATTTCTTGAGTACCGGCTCATAGGCGTCCGCAGCGGCGTCGATCAGGTTGGCCGTCGGCGCGCCCGGATAGCCGCCAAAATAGCTGATGCCCGCTTCGAGCATGCCTTTGAGCACCACCAGAGCGCCGTCGCCGTACAGGGATTCGCCCGCACGGTGTTCCAGCTGGTCAATCTCGGACGTATTGAAAGCGTGGCTCATGGCGGAATCCCTGAAGCAGGTGGGGGAGGGGCTGGGTTAGCGCGGCCGGCGGCGCAGCATGCGCGTTGCCAGGTATTCAAGCACCGGTTGGCCGGACTGGTTCGTGACCCGGTTGCGGGTAGTGACCAGGCCCCGGTCCGGCTTTGAGGTCTCGCGCTTGTCAGCCAGGGCGACAGTCACCTGGATCGTGTCACCCAGGTACACCGGACCCTGCATTTTCATTTCGGAGCCCAGAAAGGCAATGGCGCTGCCGTTCAAATGGCCGGTCTGGATCACCAGCCCCTCGGCGTAGCTGAACACCAGCGCGCCGGGCGCGATGCGCCGACCAAACGGCGTGTCCTTGGCGATGTACTCGGCGTCCATGAACAGCGCCTCGTTCATGCCGACCAGGGTGACGAAGCTCAGGATGTCGAACTCGGTCACCGTGCGCCGGCCGGTGTTCAAGGTCCAGTCGGCCTCGTAGTCTTCCCACCATTGGATGTTCATGGGTATCAGTTACCTGTAAAACGCGGTTGGCGTTTTTCGAGGAAGGCTTGCACGCCTTCCTTGTGATCATGCGAAGCGTGCATCAAGCCCTGGCCGGCGGCCTCAAGGTCCATGAAGGCGTCAAACGGCATGCGCAGCGCGTCGCGCAGGGCGTGCTTGGCAAACGCCATGGCCAGGGTCGGGCCATCGGCCAACTCCGCGACCAGGCCCTGGAGCACATCCTCGAAGCCCGATTTGGGCACAACCTCGGTATAGATGCCCAGTTCCAGCGCCTGTGCCGCGGTGAGCGTACGCGCCCGCATGACGATGTCCTTGGCGCGCATCAGACCGACGTGCTGGGCCAACAGCCACATCACGCCGGCGTCCGGGATGGCGCCGATCTTGCCAAATGCCGTGACAAAGCTGGCTTCCTCGCTGGCGATAACGAAGTCCGCGCCCAGCGCCAGTACCAGACCCGCTCCCGCGACTGCGCCATGCAGCGCACACACGACCGGCTTGTCCAGCAAGATCAGAGCACGCGACAACGGCCGAATACGGTGGCTGAGCAGGTTGCGGATAGCCACCGGGTGCGTGTCCGTAAAAAGATCGCGCAGATCGCCCCCGGCGCAAAATACCGGCCCGGACCCGCGCAGTACCAGCACCCGCACGGCGGTGTCCAGGTTCACTGCCTCCAAGGTCTGGCGCAGCTCCTCCAGCATCCGCCCGTTCATGGCGTTGCGTACTTCCGGGCGATTCAGGGTTAGCGTGCCAACAGCTCCATCAACGGTATAAGTCAGGGTTTCCATGGCGGTACTCAATCGTGGGGCAGGGGCCTGAACGGCGATTTACTGGAACTTGGGCTTTTCCTTGGCGAAGAACGCGCGCAAGGCCTCGCGGTGGTCGGCACTGGCAAAGGTCAACCCTTCCATGGCCAGTGAAGCGGTCAGCACCTGTTCGATGACCTGACCGACAAACAGGTTCACCGAGCGCTTGGTCAGCTGGATGGCCAGCTGCGGGCCGGTGGCCAGCTTGCGGGCGAAAGCGTAGGCACGGTCGTGCAATTCGGCCGCCGGTACGGCATGGTTGACCAGGCCGATGGAAGCCGCCTGGGCGCCGGACATGGCATCGCCGGTCATCAGGAACTCCTTCGCTCGATTGGGACCAATCAGCAGCGGCCAGATCACGGCGCCACCGTCACCGGCGACCACGCCGATCGACACGTGCGGGTCGGCGATTTTGGCTGTCTCGTCCATGAAGCTCACGTCCGCGAACAAGCCGATGGTGGCGCCCAGGCCCATGGCGTGGCCGTTGATCATGGATACGATCGGCTGCGGCGTGTTGGTCATGGTCCTGACAATGTCGAGACCCTCCTTGAGCACCAGTGCGAAGCGTTCGCCCTGGCCTTCGATTCCCTCGATCCACTTCAGGTCGCCACCGGCACAGAACGCCTTGCCGTCCGGGTCACCGGTCAGCACGACAACGCGCGTGTCCGTATCCAGCGCCACTTCCAGAAACACCCGCGCCAGTTCGGCGTGCATGTCGGCGTCGACCGCATTACGTGCATTTGGGTTGGACAGAAAGATGGTCAGGATGCTGTCATCCCGTTGGAACTTGAGGCGCTGGTAACCCTGGTACATGAATCCTCCTGCTGGTGAATTTGGCTGCGTCTGCACAGGCGAGCGTGGTCGCTGGCTAGGATACCGTGTAACACGGAGATGGGCCGGTCACCGGTCGGCGACTTTTGTGGGCCCGCAATCCCCTAGAGGCAATCCTTGCGCTTTCTAATTGCGCATAATAGATAGCTTTTGGTATATGACGCGGAGGCGGGCGCGTCCAGCGACCGCACCGCGTCATCGCCAATGGTTGCCTCATTATTAGCGTTGAGCCTGTCTGGGTCGACTGCTGCATCGTCCGATTCTTCGGAGGTGTATTCATGCCAGCTCCCGTGCAGCGTTTGACCGAGATTCGTCGCGCTGAGCTGATCCGGTTTTACCGCGAGATGCAGCGCATTCAGCCCGACATGGCGGAGTTGATCGAAGCGGCGGACATCATCGAGGCGCTGCAGGTCGAGAATTACCGGTACCTGCACGACAGCGCCGTCTTCATGCAGAACGACGCCTTCCCGGAAACAGTCTGCACGCTGGATCATCTGTCCGGGCGCCGGCCGCTGGTTCTGGGCGGCTTCAGCTGTGTGACTTACGAGGAGTGGACCGAGTTTCCGGTCGCCAACGCTGCGGTGTTCGCCGTCGCCTGACCCGTTCCCGCCCTGGAATCTTTCCAGGCTGCCGCGATCGCGTTCCGTGCGGCCGACGAGGCGGCAGCGCAAGGCTGCCACCAGCGCGGCGTCCGTCGAGCAGCTGCCCAGCCGAACCAGCGGGCTTCCGCTGTGCAGCGCCTCCAGCGGCACGGTCTTCCACCCTGAAGACCTCTTGGCTTTCCTCCCGCTGTGCGCCGGCTGCCCGGTGGCCACCGCTTCGCGCTCGGGCTTCGGGCTTGCCTTTGCCGCTCTGAAGGCCCTGGAGGGGTCTTCAGAGCGTCCACAGCAGGGCGTCGGGGACTGCGCTTGCTGGGCACCGTGTCGGGTGCCCGGCGGGCAGTCGGTCGGGGTCGCCGTCGCCGGGTCCGGGTACCTCGGCCGGGGTAGTGACACCGGCCGAACTGCCCCACGGGGCAAAAATTGATCTTTTGACGGGATTTCAGGGCGGCGCGCTTGGGCGAGTTCGCGACGCAGCGCGTCGCGCTCTTGCCACACGTACTCGTAGGTTTTCAGATGCTGCGGGGTGAACCCTTTGCCCAGCAGCTGCGGCGCCCACAGGTGGCCGCGGCGGATACACCAGCCGTGCCAGGCTGCATCGAGCGTACCCAGTTGCCCATCGGCCAGATGTAGCAGCAGAATGATCGCGCGCGGCGGCGTGGTGATGTGCTGTTCCCAGTTACGCACCGTTCGCTCCGTGACGGCGCACAGCGTGGCGATTTCTTTGCGAGTGAAGCCGGCCAGCTGGCGTAGGGCGACGAAATCCACCCCGGCGACTGCCAGGTCACCGGGGTGGTCTATCCACCAGCGTAACGGCCGCGCAGCAGGCCGGTCCAGGCCAGGTTCTATTGCGCATAATATATATTATGTTAAATAATGGATATGGGCTTGAACTCATCGCTATCAAGCAGCCATGGATATTCGAAACCCGGAGGCACTCCCCCTTCCGCGGAAACGCTCCCAACTGACCGCGCCCGGAATCACGCTTCGAGCACGCGCGTCCGGGCCCCGGTCGTTTGCTGCCTAGCGCACCCTGCGCGGCGCGCCGCGTCCCGCGGGGGCACGGCGTGATCCGCCACCACCACCGGACCGACCATTGCCGGGCCTGGGCGTTACCCGGTCTTCTGCGGCCAACCGCACGCGCGGTTTAGGCTTGACCAGCTTGTCGTGTAGCACCGGCTCCACCGGGAGCTTCTGACCGATGTATTTTTCGATATCCGGCAAGGAGTACACGTAGCGCTCGCAGCCGAAGCTGATTGCCTCGCCGGCGGCTCCCGCACGGGCCGTGCGGCCAATGCGATGCACGTAATCCTCGGCGTCCTGCGGCAGGTCGTAATTGAAGACGTGGGTCACGCCGTCGATATGCAGGCCACGGGCCGCAACATCGGTAGCGACCAGAGCGGCCAGTTCACCCATGCGGAAGCGATCCAGCAGCTTTTCGCGTTTGCGCTGGTGTACGTCCCCGGTCATCAGACCGGCCGGGATGCCATTGGCTTCCAGGTAGCCCCAGACCCGCTCCGCTTCCGCCTTGGTATTGACGAACACCATGCTGCGCGCCAGCTCCAAGGGCTGAAGCAAGCCCAGTAACAAGGGTACTTTCTCGTCCGTTGCAGTGTGGTAAATAACCTGACGCACGAGGTCAACCGTGACCTTGTCAGGCTCGATACTTACCCGCTCGGGTTCGTTCATATGCTCGTACGCGAGCTCCAGCACCCGTTGCGCCAGGGTGGCCGAAAAAAGCATCGACAAACGCTGGGCCGGGGCCGGCATGCGCCGCATCAGATACCGGATGTCTTTTATGAATCCGAGATCGAACATTCGGTCCGCCTCGTCCAGCACCATGACCTGCACCGACGACAGGTCGAACACGCCCTGTTTCTCGTAGTCGATCAACCGGCCCGGGGTGCCCATCAACACATCAACACCGGCTTCCAGCTGGGTGCGCTGCTTCTCATAGTCCACGCCGCCATAGGCCAGGCCGATGCGGAAACCGAGCCCCTCCCCCAGCAATTCGGCGTCGCGATGAATCTGGATTGCCAGCTCCCGCGTCGGTGCCAGGATCAGCGCCCGTGGACGCGTGGCGGTACGCCCCGGCAAAGGAGGATGTCGCAACAGATTGTCGAACAGCGCCAGGAGGAAGGTGGCGGTTTTGCCGGTGCCGGTTTGCGCCTGGCCAGCCACGTCCCTGCCCGCTAGCAACAGCGGCAGCGCCTGTTCCTGAATCGGCGTGCAGTTGGTAAAACCCGTCGCGGCGATGTTGGCAAGTAAGCGCGCGTCCAGAGGCAGGGCGGCAAATGGCGTGCCGGTGGTGTGCGCGGGCGCTTTCAGCACTGGTATGGCTGCCCGTGGCAAGGCTTTTTTTGGCGCTGCTGCGTCAGGCTTTGCTTTGGGATGACGTTGAGCCCGTGGCCGCCGTGGGGCGGATTCCGGGGTAGTCAGAATGGGTTCGGGGACGCTGGGTGTGCGGCGGAGAACGGCTTTTACTGCATGGATCAGACGACTTATCACGTAATGGGATTGCTTTTAAAGGAGTTAACGAGCCACGATTATACCGGTGTCACCGGCGGCAAGCCCGACCATCCCCCAAGGCGGCGGGCAGATGTGGCGGAGAGGGAGGGATTCGAACCCCCGGACCCTTGCGAGTCAACGGTTTTCAAGACCGCCGCTTTAAACCGCTCAGCCACCTCTCCGCGGGCGGGCGAAGGATAGCGGAGCCCCCGCCCGACTGCCAGACCCGACCGTCCGAGTGGCGCCGGCATGGGATTTGTTTAGAATCACCCTGCCCCGATGGCCGATACCGAGGTCCAGACGTAATGAATACCAACCCGCTAGAAGCATCCCTGCGTGCTACCCCGCACGCCACAACCAGCGCCCTGATCCGAAACACCTACATGCTGTTGGCGATGACGCTGCTGTTCAGCGCCGCGACCGCCGCCTTTGCGATGGCGCTCGATCTGCGCGGACCGGGCTTGATCGGAACCCTGGTCGGCTATTTCGGCCTGCTGTTCGCGGTACACAAATTGCGCAACAGTGCCTGGGGCATCCTGGCGGTGTTCGCGTTGACCGGATTTATGGGCTTTACACTCGGCCCCATTGTCAGCCTCTACCTGAAGATGTTCAGCAACGGCCACCAGCTGGTGATGACGGCACTGGGTGGCAGTGGTGCGATTTTTCTGGGCCTGTCCACCTACGCGCTGACCTCGAAGCGGGATTTCAGCTTCATGGGCGGTTTTCTGTTCGCTGGCGTCATGGTGGCCTTCCTGGCCGGGCTGGCGGCCATATTCCTGCAAATTCCGGCGTTGTCGCTGGCCGTGAGTGCGATGTTCGTGCTGTTGATGAGCGCGGTGATCCTGTATCAGACCAGCGCGCTGGTAAACGGCGGCGAGACCAACTATTTGATGGCCACGGTCACCCTCTATGTCAGCCTCTACAACCTGTTCCTGAGTCTGCTGCACTTGCTCGGTTTCGCCGGCGGCGAAGACTGATCGTCGCCCACCAACGGCTTATGAAAAACCCCGCCGCAGCGGGGTTTTTCATATCCGGGTCTATATCAAGCGACGCCGAGTTTCTGTAGCTGATCGATCAGCCATTCCCGTCGCTCGGCAGCCAGGCCGCGTACCGGCGGCAGGACTGGTCCGACCGGAAATCCAATCGCCTCCATCCACGGTTTCATCATGGCGATGTGACTGGCGTAGGTGCCGGTACGCGCCATATCGGTGGCCAGATCCTCAAAGAACACCCGCGCCGGCTGCAACGCCTCCCAGGGCTTGCGCGCCTCGTCCCAGCGGCCGGCGCGGGCCAGCGTGTAGTACTCGCGCATCAGCGGGCGCAGCTTGCCGTAGGCCAGATACCAGAACGCCGCCCACAAAACCTGCCCACCGGCCCGCAGGTCGTCCAGGAAAAAGCTCTCCATCGGCTCGCTGACGATGAAATCCGGGCGTGCCCGACGTCGCAGCACCAGCGTATCGGAGCGGCTGAAGCTGCCCTGCTTGACGCCTACCACGGTGTCGATTTCCGCCAGGCGCACGATCAGGTCCATCGACATCAGCGTGCCGGGCATCGGCGTGCGGTACAGCACCAGCGCCAGCGGCGACCGCTCCGCGACGTACTTCATGAAATCGAAAATTTCGTCATCGGATCGTAGCTGTACCGACGGGTTCATGATCTCGGCGCCGTCGTAACCGAGCTTCTGCACGAAGGCCAGCTTCTCGATAGCCTGCTTGGCCGACGACTCCAGGATGATGGTGAACAGCGGCACCCGCCCGCGCACCGCCTGCGCACACAGCTGGTGGTAGCGCAGCCAGTCCTGGTAGGTCATGGTCCACAGCTCGGCGATGAAGCCGCCCACTACCAGGCCATCCACGCCCAGCTCGATATAACGGTCGATGTTTTCCTGTAGCTGCTTGGCGTCGATCTCGCCGTTAGCGTCAATGGGCGTGAACGGCGCCTCAAAGAAACCATGAAACTTCTTTCCAGCCCAGGCCTTGGCCTCAGCACGCGTGTAATCCATGTCGATCTCCTCTTGCTGACAATCAATAGGTCGAAATCTGATGGCTCAAACAATCGCAAGCACGTCGGCTGCGCTGAACGGCCAGTCCAGCTCCCTGCCGCCCGGTTCAATGCGCAGCACCGGGATACGCGAACCGTAGGTTTCGGCCAGCGCCTCGTCGTAACCAATCTCCACCTGCTGCACCGCGTCCGCCAGCCCGGCCCGCGCCAGCACTGCGTGTGCCTGCTCACATAAGTGGCAGCCGGCGGTTACATACAGTAGCGATGGCATGGCACGATAATAACGGCGTATTGGCCTGCTGCGCGGGCTCTGGCATGCTGCCGCCATGACGCCTCCCTCGCCTGCCGTGGAATGGGTACAGCTGGTGGATGACCAGGACCGCCCCACCGGCCGCGCCGAAAAACTCGATGCCCACCGTCGCGGACTCTTGCACCGGGCATTCTCTGTGTTCGTTTTCGATACCGCCGGACGCGTGCTGCTGCAACGGCGGGCGGATGGCAAGTACCACTCCGGTGGTCTGTGGACCAACACCTGTTGCGGGCACCCGCAGCCCGATCAGCCGCTGCGCGACGAGGCACGTCGACGCCTGGGCGAGGAAATGGGTTTCGACTGCGCGCTGACCGTGATCAGCAGCCTTCGCTACCGGCTACCGGTAATCGGTGCGCTGACGGAACACGAGTTCGACCACGTACTGTGTGGCATCTACGCCGGCGATCCGCGGCCGGACCCACTGGAGGCCAGCGCCTGGCGCTGGCTGGACTGGCCGCAACTGTTGACTGAGGTGGCGCAAGCGCCGGAAAGCTACACGCCCTGGCTGCGAGAAATTCTCGCCCGCTGTCTGCCAGCACTGGACACCTGGATTCATGACCACTGCACCCGCTGAGGGCCGGATCGATATCGATGGCGGCAGCCTGCACTACCGCCGCCAGGGCCAGGGTGAAAGCCTGGTACTGGTGCATGGGTTTGGTCTGGACTTGCGGGTGTGGGCCCCGCAGTGGCCGGCGCTGGCAGACCACTACGACGTTATCAGCTATGACCTGCGTGGTTTCGGGCGCTCCAGTCCACCGGGCGTCATGCCTTATGCCCATCATCAGGATCTGCTGGCGTTGCTCGATGCCGTGGGCGTGAAACGGACGCACCTGCTTGGCCACTCGCTTGGCGGCGGTATTGCGGCAAGCTTTGCCGTGGCTTATCCCGAAAGAACCGAGCGTGTCGTCTTGTCCGCGCCGCTCCTGCGCGGCTATACGCAACTGGACCAGTTGATGGCGCTGCTGAAAAGCGTCTGGCAAATCGCTGGCCAGGATGGCCTGGACGCAGCGCGGACCGCCTGGCTGAATGCCTCGCTGTTCGCTCCGACTCTGCAGTCACCGGCCGGACGCACCCTGTTGACACAGATCATGTCCGATTATTCCGGCTGGCATTGGCAACACCGGGACCCGGAGACGGGCCTCGAACCACCCCTGGCGAGTCGCTTGAACGAACTACTCGCCCCCACGCTGGTGTTGGTTGGCACACGCGACCTGCCGGATTTTGCCCGCATGGGCGAGGCGCTGGCTGCGCAGGCGCCACGGGCGCACCTGGAACTGTTACCGGACCTCGGTCATGGCCCGTCGCTCGAGAATGCCGCGCTGTTCAATATCCGGGTGCTGGAGTTCTTGCGCGCGGCTCATTCGGCCTGATTCCGGGACGATCCGTCGCTTGCCAAGACTGCCCCAGCCTAGCTTCCCTCTGCGGGTCGACGCTTCGGATAACCGGTCTTGACCTTCAGCTTGCCGGGCTTGCCCGGCTTGCCAACGACCAGTCGCGGTTTGAACGGGCGCGGGGTGCTGTCAGGTGCCGGATCCCGAGACGCGCGCGTGGCCTGATAGGGCCCCGCCTTGGGCGCGCCATCGGCAACACGACTGATGGCCAGCGGCTGACCAGCAACACGCGTGCGTTTGAGTATTTCCAACAGGTCATTGGGCATGCCTTGTGGCAGATCGACCGTGCTGTATCCCTCGTAGATCTCGATCCGGCCGATGTATTTGCTGTCGATCCCCGCCTCATTGGCGATGGCGCCGACCAGATTTGACGGTTTCGCGCCATGCGTGGCGCCGACCTCGACCCGGTAGGACTCCAGATCGCCTGTTGGCTGCGCCGCGGCGCGTGGGGGTCGGCGTTCGCCCGGCCCTGGTGCGGGCGTGCGGTCAAGGCGCGCCCCGGTGGAGCGTGGCTCGGCAAACCGCGGTGTTTTACGCTCGGGCGCCAGCAGCAGTGGCTCGTCACCTTGCAGCAATATGGCCAACGCGGCGGCGATGTCGGCCGATGGCACTGATTTCTCGGTCTCGTACTCGCCCAGTACACGCCGAAAAAGGTCTAGCGTTTCGGCGCTTTCCGTATTCGACAGGGCATCGTCTATGCGTTTGCAGAAGCGCTCGATGCGTCGCTGATTGACCGCTTCCACGCCCGGCAGGGGCATTTCTTCGATCCGCTGGCGGGTGGCGCGTTCGATCGCTTGCAGCATGCGCATCTCACGCGGCGCCACGAACAGGATGGCTTCGCCGCTGCGCCCGGCGCGCCCGGTGCGCCCGATGCGATGCACATAGGACTCGGTGTCGTTGGGAATGTCATAGTTGATAACGTGGCTGATGCGCTCCACGTCCAGACCACGGGCGGCCACGTCGGTGGCCACCAGTATGTTCAGCTTGCCGGATTTGAGACGACTGACGGTGTGCTCGCGCACGTTCTGCTGGATGTCGCCGTTCAACGGCGCGGCGGCGTAGCCCTGCGCGATGAGGTAGTCGGCCACGCCCAGGGTTTCGGTTTTGGTACGTACGAACACGATCACGCCTTCATGCGGCGTGGTTTCAAGGATGCGGGTCAGGGCCTCTCGCTTGTGTACACCGCTGACGCGCCAATAGCGCTGGCGGATGGTCTCGGCGGTGGTGGTGCGGACCTTGATCGACACCTCCTGCGGGTCTTTGAGGTGGCGCTGGGCAATGCGCTTGATCGGCGTCGGCAGGGTGGCGGAGAACAACGCCACCTGCCGCGTTGCCGGCGTCTCGGACAAAATCCACTCGACATCGTCTATGAAGCCCATGCGCAGCATCTCGTCGGCTTCGTCCAGAACCAGAATGCCGAGCGCCGACAGGTCCAGCGTGCCGCGACGCATATGGTCCATGACCCGCCCCGGCGTGCCGACCACCACCTGCACACCGCGATGCAGTTCGCGCAGCTGATCGCGGTAGCCCTGGCCGCCATACACGGACAGCACCCGCAGACCCGGCAAATGAGCGCCATAGCGGGTAAACGCCTGCGCCACCTGGATGGCGAGCTCGCGCGTCGGGGTCAACACCATGACCTGCACCTGCTTCAGCTGGGCATCGATACGCGACAGGATCGGCAGTGCGAAGGCGGCGGTCTTGCCGGTGCCGGTCTGCGCCTGACCAAGCACGTCACGCCCGGCCAGCAGGAACGGGATGATCCGGGCCTGGATGGGCGTCGGGATTTCGTAACCGAGCGCGGTGACTGCCTCCAGTACGACCGGGGCCAGGTCCAGCTCGGCGAAGGTGGGTAAGTTATCGGGGTCTGTGGTCATATCCAGGAATGCCTGCAATGGAAAGAAGGGGCGGGGCGGCGCCGGTCATTGCGTGGCGCAGTCCCCGAATGGTCGGTGCCGGTCTGCCCGGCGCACGCTCAATGCTCGCGCGTGGCGAGGAAACGCAGCTGCGGCCAGCGTTCTTCGGTCAGATTCAGATTGATGCGGGTTGGCGCCAGGTAAACCAATTCACCGTTTCTGTCCAAACCAAGATTGGCTTCGGCGCGGCGTTGGAATTCGTCGAGTTTCCTGGCGTCCTCACCCTGCACCCAGCGACAGGTGGCAACGTTGACCGCCTCGAAGCTGGCCTCGACGCCGTACTCGTGTTTCAGGCGGTAGGCTGCAACCTCGAACTGGAGCACGCCGATCGCGCCCAGGATGAGGTCGTTGTTGATGAGCGGACGAAAAAGCTGCATCGCTCCCTCCTCCGACAATTGCTCCAGACCTTTCAGCAGGGCCTTGGAGCGCAAGGGGTCGCGCAATTGTGCGCGCCGAAACAACTCTGGCGCAAAATCCGGGATGCCCGTGTAGCGCAGGCTCTCGCCCTGGGTAAAGGTGTCGCCAATGCGCACCGTGCCGTGGTTGTGGATGCCCAGGATGTCGCCCGCGACGGCATGTTCGGCGCCCTCGCGCTCGCCCGCCATGAACGTAATGGCATTGGCCAGTTGCTGGTCGCGGCCAATGCGCACGTGCCTGACCCGAATGCCCCGCTGATAGGCGCCCGAGCAGACGCGAAAGAACGCGACCCGGTCACGGTGCGCGGGATCCATATTGGCCTGGATCTTGAACACAAAGCCCGTGAATGCAGGCTCATCCGGCTGCACGCTGCGCTCCACAGCCGCCTGCGCGCCCGGCGGCGGCGCGTAGCTGACCACCGCGTCCAGTAATTCCTGCACGCCAAAGTTGTGGATGGCGGAGCCAAAGAACACCGGCGTCTGCTTGCCGGCGCGGTAGGCGTCCAGGTCGAAATTGGCGCTGGCGCCTTGCACCAGTTCGATTTCGTCCCGCAGCGCGGCAAGTTCGTAGGCGTCGATGTGCTCCAGCAGGCGCGGGTCGCCCAGACTGTCCAGCAACTCGCCAGCGTCGGCGCGCTCGCCATGGCGGACGCCAAACAGACGTACCTGGCCGGTAATCAGATCGACGATGCCTTTCAGACGCTGGCCCATGCCGATCGGCCAGCTCACCGGCGCGCAGGCGATACCGAGCACCGACTCGATCTCGTCAAGTAACTCGACCGGCTCGCGACCCTCGCGGTCCAGCTTGTTGACGAAGGTGATGATGGGCGTGTCGCGCAGGCGACACACTTCCATCAGCTTGATGGTGCGCTCTTCCACACCGCGTGCGGCGTCGATCACCATCAGGCACGAATCCACCGCCGTGAGCGTGCGGTAGGTGTCCTCCGAAAAATCGGCGTGGCCAGGCGTGTCCAGCAGGTTCATCACGCAGTCCCGGTACGGGAACTGCATTACCGAGGAGGTGACCGAGATGCCGCGCTCCTTTTCCAGCGCCATCCAGTCCGAGGTGGCGTGCCGCGCCGCCTTGCGAGCCTTGACGGTGCCCGCCATCTGGATCGCGCCGCCATACAGCAGCAGCTTTTCCGTGAGCGTGGTTTTCCCCGCATCGGGGTGCGAAATAATGGCAAAAGTTCGCCGCTGGGCGACTTCGCTAGCAAGTTCAGTCATAGTGGATTGGCGCCGGCGGCCGTATGGCCGGGCGCAGAGTAATCTTGGGGCAGAATCGTCTCAGACGAGGATCAGGACGCCTCAGGCGATATCACGGGCAAGCTGGATGGCGTCTTCACGCGGCTCGCCCGGCAGAGCTGGATAGTAGGATTTTCGCACGCCAACCCGGCGAAACCCAAGCGATTTGTAAAGTTCGCGCGCCGCGACGTTCGACGGACGCACTTCCAGATACACCGTATCGGCCTTGTAACGGTCGGCCAAATCCAGGAAATGGTGTACCAGCTGTCGCCCGTATCCGCAGCCCTGGTGCGACGGTGCGATGCATACATTGAGCAGATGTGCCTCGCTGGCAGCGATCGACAGGATGCCGTAACCGATGATCTGGCCTTCGAGTTCCAGCACTTGGCATAAATAGCCAACGCGCAGGCAATCGCGAAAAATTCCTTCCGACCAGGGCTGCGGTGGCGGGTAGGCCACCTGCTCGATCGCGGCCACGTCCCGCGCATCGCCGACCAGCATCGCACGCAGGGTAAGTATCCCTCCGGCGGCGGCCGACCCGGGCAGGGGCAGACGCGCCACCATCAGGCGCTTGGTCCCTTGCGTTGGCGATACGCCTCCTGAGCCAGACACAGGTCATCCCAGGATTTGCGTTTTTCCAGAGGCGAGCGCAGCAGGTAGGCCGGGTGGTAGGTCACGACCAGTGGAATGCCGGTATCGCGCCAATGCCACACCCGGCCGCGCAAGCGGCCAACCGGCTCCTCGCTGCCGAGCAGGTGCTGGGCGGCGACACGACCGACGGCGACGATCAATTCCGGTTGAAGCAACGCGATCTGGCGCTCCAGGTAGCCCATGCAGGCAGCCGCTTCGGCAGGAGCGGGATCGCGATTTTTCGGCGGGCGACATTTGACGATATTGCTTATGTAGGCACCGCGACGGCGGTCCAGGCCCACCGCGAGCAGCATCGAGTCCAGCAACTTGCCGGCGCGACCGACGAACGGCTCGCCGCACGCGTCCTCTTCCGCGCCAGGCGCCTCCCCGACGATCAACCAGTCGGCGTCTTGCTGGCCAACGCCAAACACGGTCTGCGTGCGTGTACCCGACAGCGCACAGGCGGTGCAGCCGGCTACTTCTGCGGCAAGTACGCGCCAGGCGCCGGCGGGGTCGCTGTGCGGTGCACTTTTCGCGGTTACCGGGCTTTGGGGTTGCGCCGCCGGGTGCGGTACCACTACACGCGGCTGGTAGCGATCAATGCCGAGGGCGTCGAGATAACCGGCCTGGCGGGCAGTCACTGGCATAAACAAAAAACCGGCAATGGGGGATGCTTCCCTATAATAACGGGTCCATGACTACCGCAAGCCCCGTCCCCGCCCCATCGCATCCTGTGCCGCTGCTTTCTCCACCACTACCGACGAGGGCAGGCGAGCGCCGAGACTGGAGCGGCTTGAGCGGCGGCGCGGCGGCGCTGGCACTGGCCGAGGCAGCCGATGCAGCCAGCGGCCCGCTACTGGTTGTTGCCACCGATACCCGGATGGCGGAACGCCTTCAGCGCGAGATTCCCTTTTTCGCCGGTGTCGATCTGCCGGTATTTACCTTTCCCGACTGGGAAACCCTGCCCTACGACGCCTTCTCGCCGCACCAGGATCTGATCTCCGAGCGGCTCGCCACGCTGCACCGTTTGCCAACCCTGCGACGGGGCCTGGCGATTGTGCCGATGTCCACGCTGATGCAGCGCCTGGCCCCGCCCAGTTACCTGGATGCCTACAGCTTGTGTCTGGCGCGGGGCGACCGACTGGATCTGGGGCAGATGCGCGAACGTCTGATCCGGGCCGGCTACACCGCGGTCAACCAAGTCATGGAGCACGGCGAATTCGCGGTGCGCGGTGGGCTGCTGGATCTGTTTCCCATGGGCAGCGATGCCCCGTTTCGAGTCGAGCTGTTTGACGACGAAGTGGAGTCGATTCGCCGCTTCGACCCGGACAATCAACGCTCGCAGGTACAACTCGAACGGGTGGATTTATTGCCGGGACGGGAGTTTCCGGTCAACCCGCCGGCCATTGAGCGCTTTTATCAACGCTATATGGCGGTATTCGAAAGTAACCCGGCACGGGCACCCCTGTATCGGGAGTTGCAAGCCGGGCGCACTCCGGCCGGGGTCGAGTTTTACCTGCCGCTGTTCTTCGAGGCCACCGCCACACTGTTCGATTACCTGCCCGCAAGCACCACGGTGGTTTGGCAGGACGGTTGTCTGGCGACTGGCGAGGCGTTCTGGGCCACCATCCGCGAGCGCCATGCGGTGCGCAGCCAATGGCTGGACTATCCCCCACTGCCGCCGGCCGAGCTGTACCTTGAACCGGGCGCTGTGTTCGCCGCCTTCAAGCGGTTCCCACAGGTGCTTATGGGTGGTGTTGCGGATACCCAGGCCCTGCCGGTCGGCACGCCGCCGGCACTGCCGGTGGACAGCCGGACCGAGCGGCCACTGGCGCAGCTGGAATCATTCGTGGCCGGGTTTGCCGGCCGCACGCTGATTGCCGCGGAAAGCCTCGGGCGGCGCGAAACCCTGCGCGACATGCTGCAGCGCCAGCATATATCGGTGCAGGTGGTCGACGACTGGCCGCAGTTCCTGGCCAGTAGCGCACCGCTCACGCTGGCCGTGGCGCCGGTCGACGAAGGCCTGCTGTTGCCCCGGGCTGGTATCGCCATCGTCGCCGAGAGCCAGATTTACGGCGAGCACGTGGTGCAGGCGCGGCGGCGCGATCGGCGCGAGAGCGACCCCGAAGCGGTTATCCGCAACCTCAGCGAACTGGCTGCCGGCGACCCCATCGTGCACGTGGAGCACGGCGTTGGCCGTTACCTGGGTCTGGAAACCCTGGATGTCGGCGGCAGTAACGGCGAGTACCTGGCCATCGAATACGCCGACCACGCCAAGATCTACGTGCCGGTCGGCAGCCTGGACCTGATACACCGCTATACCGGCGCCGACGCCGAGCACGCGCCCCTGCACAAACTCGGCAGCGGCCAGTGGGAGCGCGCCCAGCGCAAGGCCCGCGAGCAGGTGCGCGATGCCGCCGCCGAGCTGCTTGCCATCTACGCCAAACGCGCCGCCCGGGGCGGTCGCGCCATCCCGCTACCCGACGACTACGCGCGCTTTGCCGCCAGCTTTCCGTTCGAAGAGACGCCCGACCAGGCGCGCGCCATCGGCGAAGTGCTGGCCGATATCGCCAGCGACCAGCCCATGGACCGCGTGGTATGTGGCGATGTGGGCTTTGGCAAAACCGAAGTCGCGGTGCGCGCCGCCTTCGTCGCTGCCCACGCTGGTCAGCAGGTGGCGGTACTGGTACCGACCACGCTACTGGCGCAGCAGCATGCCGACTCATTCCGCAGCCGCATGGCCGACTGGCCACTGCGCGTGTCGGCGATGACGCGCTTCGAGTCCAAACCGGAACAGCAACAGATTCTCGCGGACCTGGCGCAGGGCAAGCTCGATATTGTTATCGGCACCCACCGGCTGCTGCAGAAAGACGTGCAGTTCGAGCGTCTGGGGTTGGTGATCATCGACGAGGAACACCGCTTTGGCGTGCAGCAAAAAGAGCGCTTCAAGGCGCTGCGGGCGCAGGTTGATGTGCTTACCCTGACCGCGACGCCCATTCCGCGCACGCTGAGCATGGCCATGTCCGGCCTGCGCGATCTGTCGATCATCGCGACCCCGCCACTACGGCGCCTGGCGGTCAAGACCTTTGTCCGGCCATTCGACGGCGAGCTGGTACGCGAAGCCTGTCTGCGCGAATTCAAACGTGGCGGGCAGGTCTACTTCCTGCATAACCGGGTCGAGACCATCGAACGGGCGGCCCTGGACCTGGCCCGCCTGTTGCCGGAAGCGACCGTGCGCGTGGCCCATGGTCAGCTACCGGAACGCGAGCTGGAACGCATCATGGCGGACTTTCACCATCGTCGCTTCAATGTGTTGGTGTGCTCCACTATCATCGAAAGTGGCATCGACGTGCCGACCGCCAACACCATCATCATCGATCGTGCCGACAACCTTGGCCTGGCGCAGCTGCATCAGTTGCGTGGCCGGGTCGGTCGTTCGCACCACCAGGCCTATGCCTATTTGCTGGTGCCGAGTCGGGACGCGCTCAAAGGGGACGCACTGAAGCGCCTGGAAGCGATCGAGTCGCTGGGCGAACTGGGCATCGGCTTCACCCTGGCCAGCCACGACATGGAAATCCGCGGCGCCGGCGAGCTGCTGGGCGAGGAGCAGAGCGGACATATCCAGGAAATCGGCTTCACGCTGTTCAACGAACTGCTGGAACGGGCGGTACGCGATATCCGCGCCGGGCGCGAACCGGACTTCGATGCCGGCCTGCGGCACGAGCTGGAAATCAACCTGCACGCCGCAGCTCTGCTGCCCGCCGACTACGTGCCCGATGTGCACCACCGCCTGGTACTGTACAAGCGCGTGGCCAACGCCACCGACGGCGAGGCGCTTGACGATTTGCAGGTGGAGTTGGTGGACCGTTTCGGCGCCCTGCCACCAGCGGCCGTCCTGTTGTTCGCGCAGGCG
Organism: Immundisolibacter sp.; assembly: GCF_041601295.1. Taxonomy (NCBI): domain Bacteria; kingdom Pseudomonadati; phylum Pseudomonadota; class Gammaproteobacteria; order Immundisolibacterales; family Immundisolibacteraceae; genus Immundisolibacter; species Immundisolibacter sp. Next base: position 14,373 of record NZ_JBFIII010000018.1, on the reverse strand, counting down.
CGGTTGCGGCTGCTGGCCAAGGCGCTGGGGGTGCTGGCTATCGCCGGTGGCGAGGAAGGCTTCAGCATCGGTTTCACGGCCGAGCCCGCGATCAACGTCGAGACCCTGCTCCAGCTGATACGCAGCGAACCCAAGACCTACCGTTTCGACGGCCGCAGCAAGCTGAGCGTCAGCCTGGTGACGCCTGACCCACAGGCGCGCCTGGTGGCTGTCGAGGATCTGCTACGACGGCTTGGCCGCCAGGTAACTGCTGCGTGATTCAGCGCTTCCTCAATCGGCGGCGTCGGCAAGCGCAGCCGTAATTTCCGGTTCGAAACCGAACTGCCTCAGGTCGCGAATGCGCTGCGGATACAGCACACCGTCAAGGTGATCACACTCGTGCAGCACCACGCGGGCGTGAAACCCGGTCACCTCGCGCTCGATCAGATGTCCGCGCTGGTCGAAGCCCTGGTAGCGGATGGCCCTTGGCCGGGGCACCAGGCCACGCAGCCCGGGCACACTAAGGCAGCCCTCCCAGCCGTCTTCCGGCGTCGGGTCGAGCACCTCGATGACCGGATTGATCAGCACCGTCTGGGGCACCGGCTCGGCCTGCGGGTACCGCGGGTTGTGCATCATGCCAAATACCACCACCCGCACCGATACGCCGATTTGCGGTGCCGCCAGACCGGCGCCATTACAGGCAGCCATCGTATCGAGCATGTCCTCAAGCAAGGTCGCGATCGCCGGATCGCGAACGTTCGCCACCGGTTCGGCTACCCGACGCAGTAGTGGATGACCCATTCTCAACACGTGCTGTACTGGCATGCCGACCTCCGTAGGCGGCGATTCCTGCCGCCGCATGCAGGGTAGCGCAAACCTGAGCGTGTTTAGCCGGTGACCGCAGGCGTCCACACCCGGAGCCGGGCGGGTCTATGGGAGTCCAATCCCGCGCGCAAAGGCTCGCGGTCGATCCCCTCAGCTCATTTCAGCGCGGCAAGGGGCGCCAGGACCAGCTCTGCCGCGCATAGCGGGCTGCCGTCATCAGCCAACATGATGTGACAGGGGTAGGTATGCCGCTGGGCACTTCGGGCGTCTGTGCCGGCCACGTCCGGTTCGCCAATTAAAAGGCATAGCGCGTCGTTACTGGTAAGCGTCGCCAGGCGCCGCGTGTCCAGCGTGTAGCGGTGCGCGACGTACACCAGCGGTTGCGCGGCAAAGTCATGCCCGTCATGCACGCCGCGCTCCAGCAGTGCGCAGGACAGGTAGCTCACCGGAAACATCTGCGGGAACTGGACCCGACCGGCAATCTCGTCGATGTACAGCGCCGGCTCCACACCGGCACCCAGCAGGAAGGTCTTGCCATTGCCTGTCATCACGAACTTTCGCTTAAGGAATGTGCGACCGTCGGGCAGGTAGCTGCGATCCGGCCAAGACTGCAACAGGTCAAGCCCAAGGCCCGTGGGCATCAGGTCAAGAAGCGGCTGCGCCGACTCGCGCTTGAAGCCCAGCACCGCCGGTACGCCGTCTGCGCGTAGCACGACACGGTTGCTCAGTTGCCGGTTTGTGCCCAGGGTCAGACTGCTGGGCTTGATCTCGGCCTGCACCGTCTGACCAGGGACGACGGCCGCGGCAAAATTCAGCTGGTAGTTGCTGTAGCGCAGCGCATGGCGCTGCACCAGAATCTGCTCGCCGTGGAAAAGCCGGTGCCGACGCACGGCTTCTTCGACAACTGCCGCCAGTTGAAAGCCAAGCACCAGGGGCCCGTGAAACGGGTTGCCGGCAATCTGCTGCCAGCGGTGCTTGTCGTGAAACGGGTTGAAATCGTCGGTAGCGAAGCGCGCCGCATCGACGTGCAACTCGGTGTAAATCAGCGGCTGTAGCCTGGCGGCCGTACTTGGCATCAACATCGTCCACATACCCCTGGACACGGCAGTCGGGCATGCGGTTATCGGCGAGAACCCGGCCCATCTTGAGCGCTCGCGCCCACATTGACGTCCCGGCCGTCGGTAAACTGCCGTCACCTTGCCAGCTCCGGGTCCACCATGCCTGTCTTGCCTTCCGCGCGCCACGTCCGGCTCACCGGCACCATGTTTGCCCTGCTGGCGGCGTTTGGATTTTCGGTCAAGGCAATCCTGGTCAAGTTGGCCTATGCCTGGCACACCGTTGACGCAGTGACCTTGCTTGCGCTGCGCATGCTGTTTGCGCTGCCGTTTTTTCTGGCGCTGGCCTGGTACGCCCGCGGCGCCAAAGGCAGTGCCCGTTTGCGGGCTGACGACTGGTTTCGCCTGATCTGGCTGGGCCTGACCGGGTATTACCTGGCCAGCATTCTGGATTTTTGGGGACTGAACTACATCAATGCGGGGCTGGAACGGCTGATCCTGTTCCTGTACCCCACCATGGTGGTAGTGATCAGTGCCTGGCTCACCGGCAGGCGCGTGTCCCGGCGTCAGACGGTCGCGCTCGCCCTGTCCTACGGCGGCATCGCGCTGGCATTTGCAAGTGACCTGCACCTGACCGGGGACCGCAGCGGCCTGTTGCTGGGCAGCGCGCTGGTGTTCGGATCGGCGGTCGCCTATGCCCTGTACCTGCTGGCAAGCGGCGACACCATCGCGCGGATCGGCGCGCAGCGCACCGCCGCCTACGCCATGCTGATCTCAACTGTTTTTGTGCTGCTGCAATTTGCCGTCACCCAGCCGCTGTCGGACTTGCGGCAGCCGGCATCGGTTTACGGCCTGGCCTTGGCCATGGCGGTGGTCTCCACAGTCCTGCCGGCGATGTTGCTGGCGGAAGCCATTAAACGCAGTGGGGCGAGTCAGGTGGCGCTGGTCGGGTCGGCCGGACCAATTCTCACCATTTACCTTGGCGTGTTGGTGCTTGGGGAACCCGCTACGCCGGTGCAACTGCTTGGCGCGGGATTGGTGCTCACCGGCGTATTGCTGGTAACGCTGCCCAGGCGGACCCGCCCGGGCGCCTGAAAAGGCGGCGCGACCACGACCGCGCTCATAATTGCGCGTTGCTCCACGGGTCCAGGCTTTCCCATTAAATGAATCGTCGTAACTTTCGCGCCCGCCCCGCAGCCGCTCAGGCCCTTTCAGAGCCATTGCATATCGAGCACATGGCCGACGGCGGCCAGGGCGTCGCCCACATCGACGGCAAGCTGTGTTTTGTACACGGAGGACTGGCCGGCGAGCGGGTCAACGCCACGCTACTGCGCCGGCACGGCAGCTATGACGAGAGCCTGGTCACCGAGGTGCTGGAGGCCTCGGCGCAGCGGGTGACACCGGTCTGCCCGGTATACGAGCGCTGTGGCGGTTGCGTATTGCAGCATCAGACGCACGCCGCCCAGGTGCAGGACAAGCAGACGCTGCTCGCCGAAAAGCTGGCACGCATCGGTGGCGTGCAGCCGGCCAGTTGGATCGATCCGGTGATCGGTCCGGCATGGCATTACCGGCGCCGGGCGCGGCTGGGCGTGCGCAAGGTGGACAAGAAAGGCGGCGTGCTGGTGGGCTTTCGCGAGCGGCGCTCATCGTACTTGACGGAAATGCACGACTGTCCGGTGCTCGACGCGCGTCTTGGCAAGCTGATTCAACCGCTGCGCGAGCTTATCGGCACGCTGTCCATCAGTGGCGATGTTCCGCAACTGGAGGTCACCGCCACGGACGACGACGTGGTGTTGGTGCTGCGCCACATGAAGCCCCTCAGCAGCGAGGACCGGGCCTCGCTGGCGACGTTTGCGATCACCCACGCGGTGCGCTGGTTCTTGCAGCCGGGCGGGCCGGACACGCTGCATCCCTTGCCGCCGGGCTCGGACCAGCCGCTGGCGTATCGGCTGGATGCGTATGGACTCGAACTTCAGTTCGGGCCGCTCGATTTCACGCAGGTCAACTTCGATATCAACCAGCGCCTGGTGCCGCTTGCCGTCAGTCTGCTGGCGCCGGTGGCCGGCGCGCGGGTGGCCGATCTTTTCTGTGGTGTGGGCAATTTCAGCCTGGCCATGGCGCACGCAGGCGCCTGCGTGCACGGTGTGGAAGGCGACAGCGCGCTGGTCGCACGGGCACGTGGCAATGCCAAGCGGGCCGGCCTGGCCGAGCGGTGCACGTTTGAAGTGGCCGATCTTTATCAGGACGCGGCCGGCGCGGTGGCGCGGCTTGGTCGCTGCGACGCCTGGCTGCTTGATCCGCCCCGCTCGGGCGCGCAGGAGCTGTGCGGCGCCCTGGGCAAACCGTGGCCCGCGCGTATCGTGTATGTGTCGTGCAACCCGGCCACACTGGCGCGCGACGCCGGACTCCTGACCGGCCACGGCTACCGCCTGGCGCAAGCGGGCATCGTCGACATGTTTCCGCACACCGCGCACGTAGAATCGATTGCCCTGTTCGAACGAGGCTGAACCATGATCGAACTCGCCCAGCAGCACTGCGCGCCCCTGCCTGCCGGTACACCGTCCCTGGCTGCCGATGAGGTGCGGGCGCTGCTGCCCCGGATCGACCCCGCCTGGCGGGTAGTGGATGGGCAGCATCTGCAGCGTGCCTACCCGCTGCCGGATTTCGCCACCGGCCTGGCACTGGTCAACCGGATTGGCGCCCTGGCTGAGGCGCAAGATCACCATCCCGACCTGCTGCTTGCCTGGGGTCGGGTCCAGATCACCCTATGGACACACTCGGTCGGCGGTTTGAGCCTGAACGACTTCATCCTGGCGGCGCAGATCGACCGTCTGACCCCATGATGGACCGCTCGATCGCGCGAGCCGTGGCCTTGCTGCGCGCCGGCAAGGTGGTGGCCTTGCCGACGGAAACCGTCTACGGGCTTGGCGCAGACGCCCTAAACCCCATCGCGGTGGCGCGTATCTTCGCCCTCAAGGGCCGGCCCGTGGATCACCCCTTGATCGTTCACCTGCCGCCCGACACGCCCTTGCAAGACTGGGCAGCCGACGTGCCAGCCGCCGCTCACGCACTGGCACAGGCCTTCTGGCCGGGACCACTGACGCTGATTCTGGCGCGTGGCCCACGGGTGCCCAAAACCGTCACCGGCGGGCAGGACACCGTCGCCCTGCGCGTGCCTGACCATCCGGTCGCGCTCGCCCTGTTGCGCGCCTTCGGCAGCGGTATTGCGGCACCGTCGGCGAATCGCTTCGGCCATATCAGTCCGACCACCGCGGCCCACGTCGAAGCGGAGTTCGGCGATGCGATATCACTGATTTTGGACGGCGGGCCGTGTCAGATCGGGATTGAGTCGACCATCGTCGACCTCAGTCGCGGCGCGCCGGTAGTACTACGCCCCGGTGCCATCACGCCGCAAGACATCAGTCGCCTGCTTGGCGAGACTACCCATCTGCCAGGCGGCACCGAACCACGCACGCCGGGACAGCTGCAACGCCACTACGCGCCACAGACGCCAGCGGAACTGATTGACTGTGCCGCCCTCCCCGCCCGGCTGGCACAGCTCGCCAGCCAGGGACTGGCAGTGGGCGTGCTTGCTATCGGCCACGGTCCAGCGGACACCGGCATCGCCCTGCCGAATGAACCGGCTGACTACGGCCGCGGCTTGTACGCCGCGCTGCGCGCACTGGACGCACAGGGCCACGCGCACCTGCTGATCGAAGCGCCGCCGCAAGACGAGCCCTGGCAGGCGGTCAACGACCGATTGCGGCGGGCCGTGACTACGGTGCCCTGAAAACGTTGTTCAAGGCGCGTTATCAAGAGCAGCCTCAGAACGGAATATCGTCGTCGAAATCGCCACCGAAGTCGTCGGCCGGCTTGGCCGCGGCGGCGGGTTTGCGCGCTTCGCCCGGCGCGGCGCGCGGACGCCCGGTCGAGTCGTCTCCACCCCAGGCACCGCCCTCGTCATCGGATTGTTTGTTCCAGCCACCGCCACCTTCGCCACGGCCCTCGCCACCGCCGAGCATCTGCATGTCGGAGCCGACGATTTCAGTGCTGTAGTGGGTCTGGCCCTCTTTTTCGTATTTGCGGGTTTGCAGGCGGCCTTCGATGTACACCGAACGGCCTTTCTTGAGGTACTCGCCGGCTATTTCGCCCAATCTTCCGAACAACACCACCCGGTGCCACTCGGTGCTTTCCTTTTTCTCGCCGGTCTGTTTGTCCTTCCACGAGTCGGTGGTGGCGATGGCCAGGTTGGCCACCGCCGCACCGCCCGCCGTATAGCGCACTTCCGGGTCGCGCCCCAGGTTGCCGATCAGAATTACCTTGTTTACTCCGCGCGCCATGATTGCCTCCGTATGCCGATTACTCTCACGCTATCTTGAACCGTTCCAGACTGGCTGACTCGAAACGCGTGCCGTCCACGCGCAAATAGGCCACCCCTTCCTCCGGGATCACCACTGCTTCCGCCACCCCGGTCAGGGCCGCCAGCTCGCTAGTGAGGCTGCGCGCCCGCGCCGCAGTGACATTACCAACCTCGATCAGACGCGTCTGCAGGGGTGTCGGCGGACGGAGTCCGATCGCTACCGCCAGCCACACCACGCACACGCCCAGCCCGCCCAGGAACACCCCCTGCGCACCATATTGCCCGCGCAGCCAGCCGGCGCCCACTCCACCGATGAACGCTCCCAGGAACTGCGAGGTGGAATACAGGCCCATCGCGGTGCCGCGCCCGGCGATGGGCGCCAAACGCGACATGATGGATGGCAGCGTCGCCTCCAGCACGTTGAACGCGGTCAGGAACGCGACCAGACCGGCCGCCACCGCCCACAGGGTATGGCTGGCTTCGACCAGCAGCAGCAAGCCCCCCGCAAGCAGACCGATCATGGCGATAAACACCGACTTCAGCTGGTGTCGCTTTTCGGCATAAACGATCAGCGGCACCATGGCGACGATCGACAACAATACCGTAGGCAGGTACAGCCAGGGATGCTGCGAGGGCGCCAGATTCAGCCCATCCCGCAGCAACGGCGGCAGGGCCACAAAGGTGGCGGTCATCAGGATATGCAGCGCCATGATGCTGAAATCGAGCCGCAGCAGGTGCGGATCGGTAAGCGCGGCGCGAAATTGCTGGCCCGATTGTCCCACCGGGCGCGTGGTGACCGGCGTGGGCACGGCAACCCACAGCACGGCAATCATCATGGCCGCCAGGACTGCGATCAGCACGAACAGGCCCGGCACCTGCAGCCAGGCGGCCAGCACCGGACCCAGCGGAAGCGCTATCAGGTAGGAACCGCCAATGCTGATGCCGATTACCGCCATGCCCTTGGTGCGCTGCTCCGGCCGTAGCAGATCGGCCAGCAGCGCCATGATCGGTGCCGCTACCGCGCCGGCCCCCTGCAACGCACGCCCCGCGATAATGCCGTTTGCACTTTGCGCCACCGCGGCCAGCAGGCTGCCGGCGGCAAACAGCCCCAGGCCCAGGGTGATGATCTGTTTGCGACCAAAGTGGTCGGACAAGGTGCCGAACGGCAGCCCGAACAAGGCCTGCGTGAAACCGTACATGCCCACGGCTAGGCCGACTTTGAGCGGTGTGGAGCCCGGCAGTCCCTCCACGTACAGGGCCAGTACCGGCAGCAGCAGAAACAGACCCAGCATGCGCAAGATATAGATGACCGACAGGGTGCCGGTAACGCGCCGTTCGCTGGAATTCATGGGTATCGGTGCCAATGGATACAGATCGACAGCACCGAAAGTGCGTGCCGGGCCGGCATTATCTGGCCGCAGGCCGCCTCGCCACAAGGCAAGCACGCGGTCGATTACCGGCACATCAATCGTTACGCAGGCAGTGGACCCGGCGCGCCTGTCGGTTGGCCACCGCAAATGCACCGCCCCCCGGGGAACATGCGCGGCCCGGTCAGTGCCAGGAGTCGGTCGCCGGCCTGCTACCATCGCACGTTTACCTAATCGAGCCCGAACCGCCGCATGCACAGCCCTGATGAAGGCCCGCCCGCAATCCGTATCCGTGGTGCGCGTACCCACAACCTGAAGAACATCGACCTCGACCTGCCGCGCGACCGGTTGACCGTCATCACCGGCCCTTCCGGGTCCGGCAAGTCCTCGCTGGCCTTCGACACCCTGTACGCCGAGGGTCAGCGCCGCTACGTGGAGTCGCTGTCGGCCTACGCGCGCCAATTCCTGTCGGTGATGGAAAAACCCGATGTCGACCACATCGAGGGTCTGTCGCCGGCCATTTCCATCGAACAGAAGAGCACCTCGCACAACCCGCGCTCGACGGTCGGCACCATTACCGAGATTCACGATTACCTGCGCCTGCTGTTTGCCCGGGTCGGCGAACCCCAGTGCCCGGATCACGGCGCCGTGCTGCGCGCGCAGACCGTGAGCCAGATGGTGGACACGCTGCTGGCGCTGCCGCCGGAAACGCGCGTCATGTTGCTGGCGCCGGTGGTGGCCGGCCGCAAGGGCGAGCATGCGCAGTTGCTGGATGGCCTGCGCGGGCGCGGTTACGTGCGCGCCCGGATTGATGGCCACCTGGTGGAACTCGATCAGGCGCCGGTGCTCGATGGCAAGCGCAAACACGATGTTGAGGTGGTCGTTGACCGCCTGCGTGTGCGACCGGATGCCCAGCAGCGCCTGGCCGATTCGTTTGAGGCGGCGGTCAAGCTGGGTGAGGGCATCGTCAGGGTGGCCTTTCTCGACGAGCCACAACCGGAGCTGCTGTTCTCGGCCCGCTATGCCTGCCCGCAGTGCGGCTATTCGGTAGCCGATCTCGAACCGCGGTTGTTCTCTTTCAACAATCCGGCCGGCGCCTGCCCGGAGTGCGACGGCCTCGGCCTGGCGCAGTTTTTCGACCCACAGCGCATTGTGTCCGACCCCAGCCTCAGTCTTGCCGCCGGTGCCATTCCCGGCTGGGACCGGCGCAACACCTACTACATGCACATCCTGCAGAGCCTGGCGCGGCACTACGACTTCGACCTCGAAACGCCGTTCGAGGAGCTGCCCGACCTGCACCAGCAGGCGATCCTGTTTGGCAGTGGCGAGGAGGAAATCGTCTTTACCTACGCGACTCCCAGCGGTCGCAGCAAGCGCAAGCGACACCCGTTCGAGGGCATCGTCAACAATTTTTCCCGCCGCTATCGCGAGACCGACTCCAGCGCCGTGCGCGAGCACCTGGCGCGTTTTCTGGGCAACCGGCCGTGCGTAGGCTGTGGCGGCAGCCGGCTGCGACGCGAGGCGCGCAATGTTTTCGTGGCCGGTCGCAACCTGCCGGAACTGGTGGCGGTGCCGGTGGGCCAGTCGATTACCTTTTTTCGCGAACTGGAACTGCCCGGCGCACGCGGCACCATCGCCCAGAAGATCCTGCGCGAGATCGAATCCCGGCTGGGCTTTCTGGTCAACGTCGGGCTCGAATACCTGACCCTGGCGCGCTCGGCCGATACCTTGTCCGGCGGCGAAGCGCAGCGCATCCGCCTGGCAAGCCAGATCGGCGCCGGGCTGGTCGGCGTGCTGTACGTGCTGGACGAGCCGTCGATCGGCCTGCACCAGCGCGACAATCAGCGCCTGCTGTCCACTCTCACCTACCTGCGCGACCTCGGCAACACCGTCATCGTCATCGAGCACGACGAGGAGGCCATGCAACTGGCCGACCACATCGTCGACATGGGCCCTGGGGCCGGCGCGCATGGTGGCTACATCATTGCCGAAGGACGGCCCGCCGACATCATGGCCAATCCGGCCTCGATCACCGGCCAGTACCTGTCCGGCCGGCGCGCCATTGCGTTGCCGACGCAGCGCCGCCAGCCGGACCCCGAGCGGATGTTGTGCATAGAGGGCGCCAATGGCAACAACCTGTGCGATATCACGGTCAGCATTCCGCTGGGCCTGATGACCTGTATCACCGGCGTGTCCGGCTCCGGCAAATCCACCCTGATCAACGAAACGCTCTACAAGGCCGTGGCGCAACGCCTCAACCACGCTCGTGACGAGCCGGCTCCCTACCAGGCCATCCACGGCCTGGACCTGATCGACAAGGTGGTCAATATCGACCAGAGCCCGATTGGCAGAACACCCCGTTCCAATCCAGCAACTTATACCGGATTATTCACGCCAATCCGAGACATATTGTCCGGCACCCCGGAAGCCCGCGCGCGCGCCTACGGGCCGGGCCGTTTCAGCTTCAACGTCGCCGGTGGACGCTGCGAGGCCTGCCAGGGCGACGGCATGCTGAAAGTGGAAATGCACTTCCTGGCCGACATCTACGTGCCGTGTGATGTTTGTCACGGGCAGCGCTACAACCGCGAAACTTTGGAGATTGAATACAAGGGCCGGAACATCCACCAGATCCTCGACATGACCATCGAACAGGCGGGCGAGTTTTTCAGCGCGGTGCCCATGGTGAAGCGCAAGCTGGATACCCTCAGTGCCGTGGGCCTGGGTTATGTGCGGCTGGGGCAGGCCGCCACCACCCTGTCCGGTGGCGAGGCACAGCGCGTGAAACTGTCGCGCGAGCTGTCCAAGCGCGACACCGGACGTACCCTGTACATTCTTGACGAACCCACCACCGGCCTGCATTTTCAGGACATCGAGTTACTCCTGGGCGTGCTCACGCGCCTGCGTGACGACGGCAACACCCTGGTGGTGATCGAGCACAACCTGGACGTCATCAAAACCGCCGACTGGGTAATCGACCTCGGTCCGGAGGGTGGCAGCGGCGGCGGCCAACTGGTCGCCTGTGGCACGCCGGAGGATCTGGCTCTCGAACCGCGCTCGCACACCGGGCGTTTTCTGGCACCGTTGCTGCGTCGCCAGGCGGCCGCACAGGCTGGCGATCGGCGCCGCGCGTGACCGCTGAAGCGTCGGCACCGGCCGCGCTGGGTCCCCTGCGGCGGGGCCTGATATACGCCAGCGCCTTTTTTGGCATTACCACCGAAGCGCTGATCGGCATGTTGATGCCCCTGTGGGCAGTGGAACACGGCCTGCCACCAGCGCAGTTGGGCACCGTGGTGGCCATGGCCTCCCTCAGCCCGTTGCTGCTGGCCATCCCGGCGGGCGCCCTGTGCGACCGCTACGGCGAGCGGCGCATCATGCTGCTGGCGGCGCTCGGTGTTGGCCTTACCGCCGCCACGTATCCGCTGGTGGATGGATTCCTGGGCGCCTGCGCGCTGCAATTGCTGGGCGGTCTGGCGCGCAGCATGAGCTGGCTGGCAGCGCAGGCCTACGCCGTGCGTGCGGCGCCCAAGGCCGAGAGCCATACCTTCATGGGTCGTTTCTCGTTTGCCGGCAGCATCGGCATGCTGCTGGCCCCGCTGCTGGCGGGCGTGCTGGTCGCCGGCTATGGCCTGGACGCCGGCTTCCTGCTGATGGCCCTGTGGGGTGGCGCCCTGGCACTGGTGACCCTGCCGCTGCCGGACGTGCGCGACAGCCGCAGCGCGGACAAGCTGTGGCAGGTGACCACCGGCGCCTACAAAAACGCACTGCCCCTGCTGTTGCAGGTGCCACTGATGATCGTCATGTTGCTGACCCTGCTGCGTCTGTCGTCGGCGGCGGTCAATGCGTCCTTCTACCCGGTGTACCTGGACCAGATCGGCTTCTCGGCTGCCGCCATCGGCGTCATGTTCGCCTGCATCAACGGCGCCGTTTCGTTCGGTTCGCTGGCCGCGGCCATGGTTATCCGGCGCAGTTCCCTGAATACGGTGCTGTTCGGGTCCATCGCCCTGTCGATGGTGTCGATCAGTCTGGTGCCCTTCGCAAGCACGCACCTGACCGTGGGCCTGCTCAGCGCCCTGCACGGGCTTGGCCTTGGGCTTAGCCTGCCAACACTGCTGACCGTCATCGGCCGGCAAACCGCACCCAGCCTGCGGGGTCTGGTCATCGGCATGCGTACCCTGTTCAACCGTCTGGGTTACCTGGCGATACCGCTGGTTCTGGGCGGTCTGGTGCATGGCTTTGGACTGCGCGGCGCGTTCTTGGCCACCGGAGCGTTCCTGCTACTCGGCCTGGGTGGCACATACCTATACCTGCGCCGCAGCGGTCTCGCGTACGATTAACCGACTTGTCTGCTTTCCGAGGAGCACGTTATGAATACCCTGCTTGGTATCCCCTTGTCCCCTTTCGTGCGCAAAGTGCGCGTTGTCATGGCCGAAAAAAATCTGCCGTATGACTTGCGGCCGGTGTTTCCCGGCAGCGACGACGCCGAATTTCGCGCCCTGAGCCCACTGGGCAAAATCCCGGCGTTCAGCGACGAACGGATCGGCCTGGCTGACTCCAGCGTGATCTGTGCCTACCTCGAAAAATCCCACCCCACCCCGGCTCTGCTGCCTGCCGACCCGGTCGCTTACGCGCACGCGCTGTGGTTCGAGGAATACGCCGATACCAAGTTGTTCCACGTCTGCACCGAAGGTTTGTTCTTCGAGCGCATCGTGAAGGGCCGTATGCGCGGCGAACCGGCTGACGAAGCCAAGGTCGCGGCCAGCCTGAAAGAGCTGCCGGCAGTGTGCGACTACCTGGAACAAAAAATCAGCGCGGGCGCGTTGGGAGGCGGCGCTTTCAGCCTGGGCGAGTTGGCGGTCACCACGCAGTTCGTGAACCTGAACCACGCCGGCGAGCAGGTGGATGCGGCCAGCTTCCCCAAACTTGCCGCCCTCTTGAAAAAGACGCTGGCGCGGCCAAGCTTCCAGCTGTGCCTGGAAGACGAAAAGAGCCTCATGGCGAGCCTTGGCTAAACCCCTGCAGCGGGCGGCGTGGGCCGCTACGTCAGCCAGCGCCAAAGCTGCCAGGCGGCCACGGTTCGGTACGGCCGCCAGCGTTCCGCGCGCGCCAGGCAGGCGGCCGGCGTCGGCAGTTCTGGCCAATCCTCCAGCCGCTGCACGGCCCGCCGCAGGCCAAGATCGCCGGGCGCGAACACGTCCAGCCGACCCAGGCCGAACATCAAAAACATATGCACCGTCCACGGCCCGATACCGGGCATGACGGTCAGCGCCGCGTTGACTGCCAGGTCGTCGGCATCGGCCAGCGCCGCAAGGTCGATGGCACCCTCCCCGATTGCCCGCGCCAGACCCAGCACGCTGCGCGTCTTGGCCGCGGACAGGCCGCAGCCACGCAGGTCGGCTTCGCTCAGCATCAGTACCGCATGCGGGGTCGCCGGCATGGCGGTAAGCGCAAACAACCTGGCGGCGATGCTGGCGGCGGCGCGGTTGGACAATTGCTGGCCAATCACCGCCCGCAACAGGGCCGCAAATGGCTCGCCTTGGTAATCCGCCGCGGGCAACGGCCCCAGGCGGTTCAACACCGCTGCCAGCGCCGTATCCGCGCCGGCAAGGTAAGCTTCGGCGTGGCGCAGAACCGCACCAAAATCCGCGCTATCGGCATTCGTACCTTGAGGACTGAGCATCATGATCGTCGAGCAAATCTATTCCGATAATAACTATCGCAACTTCCATTACCTGATCGCCTGCCCCGACACCGGCGAGGCGCTGGCCATCGACCCCCTGGAAGCCGATCTGGTGCTGGCCAAGGCCGCCGACCGGGGCTGGCGCATCACCCAGGTGCTCAACACCCACGAACACCCGGACCACATTGGCGGCAACGCCCGTGTCATCGCCGCCACCGGCGCCAAGCTGCTGGCCCATGCCGGCGCCAGGGATCGCATCCCCGGCATCGACCGCGGCCTGCACGCGGGCGACGTGATCGCCATCGGCAAGAGCGGCGAACTGGAAGTGCTCGACACCCCCGGCCACACCATGAGCCACGTGTGCCTGTTCTGCCGCGGCGACCAGCCGGGCCTGATCAGCGGCGACACGCTGTTCAATGCCGGCGCCGGCAACTGCCATGGTGGTGGCCACCCGGAGCACCTGTACCACACCTTCGCCAACCAGCTGGCCAAACTGCCGGACGCGACGGTGCTCTACCCCGGCCACGACTACATCGCCAACAACCTCAAGTTCACCCTGGACCGCGAGCCTGGCAACGCCCGCGCCGTGCAACTGCTGACCCAGGTCGAAACACAGGATCCACACGCCGCACGCCTGACCACCCTGGCCGAGGAAAAAGAGGTCAACGCCTTCTTTCGCCTGAGCAACCCCACCGTCATCGCCCGCCTGCGCGAGGCCTTTCCGGACCTGCCGACACAGCCGTCACCCCAGGACGTGTTTATAAAGCTGCGAGAGTTGCGCAACAGCTGGTGAGGCGATCAGTCTCGGAGACGGTATACCGCCATCGCATCGTTAGGCGCACTGCGCATCGGCCGCCCTGGACCAGCAGGCCGGGTTCCTCTCCTTGCCTGAGCTACTGTCCGGATCAACCAGACCCACGGGCATGTATCGTCGTTCAGCGGTGCGCGATCAGCTCATCGACGGTCAGGTCGATGTCGCGTGCAATCTGACGCAGAAGGATCGGAGAGACGTCCCGACTGGCGTGGTGCGGCACGGTTGTCGCGCGGCCGTCGGCGTGCCGGTACTGCTTGTGTGAGCCACGTTGGCGCACTTCCTCGAAGCCCAGATTG
>NZ_JBFIII010000017.1 GCF_041601295.1 Immundisolibacter sp. | reverse complement strand
TGTGACAACGCTACGGCGCAGGCGCTCTAAGGTAACCTTTCCAGGCACGGCTGATGTAGATCCAAGCGCAGGAGTAGCCCGTCCAATGCATCCCAGCGAGGTCCCGTCCGAGACCGAGCGCGAAGCCCGCGACCGGGCGGCGCTATGGGCCTGCGTGGCGCCGGCAGGGGTGTTGCTGGTCGTAACGTTCGCTTACGCCACCCTGCGCTATGTGGTGTTCGGCCCGTGGAGTGTCGGCCACATTCCGCTGTTTGTGCTCAACAAGGCAGTGTCGTGGAGCGCGCTGTGGCTAATAGCGCTCGCCTATGCGCTCGGGCCGCTGGCGCGTCTGGCGCCAAAGCGCTTCGGGCAACACCTGTGGCTGCGCCGTTACATCGGCATTATGGGGTTTGCGCTCGCCTGCCTGCACGTGGTGATTTCAATTTTCATTTTTAATTATCACTATTACCGGCTGTTTTTCCGTCAAGCTTTTGAGCTGACGGCGCTCGCCGAGTTCGCGATGGCGATGGGCGCGCTCGGTTGGTTCCTGTTGTTGGCGCCGCTGGCGGCTTCCCTTCCGGGAGCACAGGCAGCGCTATCCGCGCGCTACTGGCGGTGGTTACAGCGGCTCGGGACGCTAGCGATGCTGTTTGGCGCACTGCATGTAGCCTACGGGGTGCCCGGTTGGCTTACGCCCGAAAAGTGGTATGGCGGCCTGCCGCCGATCACGCTATGGTCGGCGCTGGGTGTGGCGATCGTGCTCGGTTTGAGGGGGCTGGTGTGGCTACGTGGCAAGAAGCTGGGCGGGTGAGACATGGTCGGCGCAGGGTGGCGGCGGTGCTGCTGGGCACCGGCCTGGTAGCGCCGAATGCGGCGGCGGCGCCTGCCGGGGCACCGGTCTGGCAGGTGGCGATTGCGCATGACTTTCACCTGCCGGGCGACGATCCGCCGGTGCATTACTACCCGCCCGCCGCGGCGCAATTCGACACCACCGGTGTGCTGCGGGCATTTGGCGATGGCGGCGCCGTGACCTGGGACCTGCCAGTTGGCCATTCCGGCAATGACGGCATCATTGCCTGGGGCCGCTGGGGTCACGGCAGCACCGGCGGGGACGGCCGTCACGGCGGGGTGGACATCACCGGTGGCGAGGGCGTGCGAAACGCCATCTACTACGTGGCCGGTTCCACTCCGGAGGTGCTACAAGGCGCCGCGCGCTATTCCCTGCTCGGCGGCCAGGTGGCGCCGACCGCCGGTGAAGGCGGCATGGCGGCGACGACCTTCCTCGAGAACGGTGCGCTGGAAGCGGACTTTGGAACCGGCAAGATCACGCTCAAGCTCGCCATCACGGTACCCAGCGGTCGCTACGATCTGACCGCGAGCGGCTTGCATATCGATGGCGCGCGTATCTCGATGACCGCCGACAGCCGCCTGCAGGTGACCGGTGTGCTGTGTTTTGCTGGCTGCGCCGCCACGCTGCACGGTTTTTTTGCAGGCGCCGATGGCGAGCGCGTCGGCCTGGCCTACAACATCGACATCGAAGCCCTGAGCGAGGACATGAACGGCGTCGTTGCCTGGCGGCGTGACTGACCCACCGAGCCCACGTTCCGCGGTCGCAGGTCTGCTGTGGCCGGCGCTGCCGGACAGTGCCGGCGCCAGCCTGCTGGCCTTGCACTATCAGCTTGCGCAAAGCGAATGGTGGTCGCCCGTGCAGCTGGCCGCCTCCGGTCGCCGCCAGCTCGGCGCCCTGCTGCGCCACGCGCGAGACACGGTGCCGGCCTATGGCGAGCGCCTGGCCGGTCTGCCGCTGGATCAGGGCGACGCGTTGGCCCCGGCCTGGTCGGAACTGCCGCTGCTGCAGCGGGCCGACGTGCAGGACCTGGGCGAGGCGCTGCGCAGCCGCGCCGTGCCGGCTGACCACGGTCAACTGATCGAATACCACACCTCCGGCTCCACCGGCCGGCCGCTGCACGGATACGAGACCGAGCTCAGCCACTTCTTTTTTGGCGCCCTGAATCTGCGCGAGCACCTGTGGCAGCGGCGCGACTTTGCCGGCTGCTTTGCCGCCATTCGCACCCAGGTGACCGACAATCGCCTTGAGGGCTGGGGACGTGCGGTGGAGGCAGTGTTCGCCACCGGTCCGGCGGTGACCCTGCCTATCCATACGCCGATTGCGCAGCAGCTCGACTGGCTGCTGGCGAAGGATCCGGACTATTTGCTGACCCACCCGAGCAACCTGCGCGGCCTGCTGCTGGAAGCCCGAGTGCGTGGTGCGCGCCCAGCCCGGCTGCGCGGGTTGGGCAGCTTTGGCGAAGCGCTGGCGGACGACCTGCGGGGTCTGTGCCAGGACGTTTGGGGTCTGCCGCTGGCCGACATCTACAGCTGCGAGGAGGCCGGCTACATCGCATTGCAGTGTCCGCAAGTGCCGGAGCACTACCACGTGCAGGCCGAGAACCTGCTGGTCGAGATCCTGGACTCGGCCGGCCAGCCGTGCGCACCGGGTGTCACCGGCCAGGTGGTGCTGACCACGCTGCACAACTTCGCCATGCCGCTGGTGCGCTACGCCATCGGCGATTATGCCGAGCTCGGACCGCCCTGCGCCTGTGGGCGTGGTCTGCCGGTGCTGCGCCGCATCCGCGGCCGACAGCGCAACCTGCTGCGGTTTCCGGATGGCAGTCAGCACTGGCCGAGCTTTCCGGCCGATGCTTGGCTGGCCATCGCGCCGGTGCGCCAGTTTCGCCTGCGCCAGACCGCGCTGAAGCGTATCGAGGTCGAACTGGTCACCGCCCAGCCATTGACGCAGCCGCAGGAAACGGCGCTACGGCAGATGCTGCAGCAGCGCCTGGGTTACCCATTCGTCATTGTCCTGCAACGGCTGGAGCAGCTACCGGTTGCGGCTAACGGCAAGTTCGAGGATTTCGTGTGCGAGATGGGCACTTGAGCGGCGCTTGGTCCGGCATTTCCGGTCAGGGTTAGGATTGCCAGTTCAAGTACTCACAACATAAGCCGCAGGCCACACCGGCACTTCAAGCGGCGAGGAGGAAGGATGAGCCATACCCAGGCCGTGCGCATGCTGGCTGGCGTACGGGTAAAGCTGATGCAGGGCGGGCCCCCGGCACCCGGCGCGCAAACCCAACCCTGTTGTTCCTGCACGGCGCGGGCGGCGCCAGCCAGTGGCTGCCGTTCATGGACCAGCTGGCAGGGGACTTCGAACTGTACGTGCCGGAGCATCCGGGGTTTGGCGATTCGGACACACCTGCCTGGCTAAAGCGGGTCGAGGATCTGGCCTATTACTACCTGGACGTGCTGCAGGAGCTGGACCTGACCGGCGTGCACCTGGTTGGCCACAGCCTGGGCGGCTGGACCGCCGCGGCGCTGGCCATCAAGGACTGCTCGCGCATCAAATCCCTGACGCTGATTTCCGCCGCCGGAGTACACGTGCATGGCGTGGCGCGCATCGACAACTTCATGGGCAACCCGGAGCAGACCCTGCGGGCGCTGATCCACGATCAGTCCGTCGCCGACCAGCTGCTGGCCCTGGACCTGCCGCCCGAGGAGCGCGAGCGCCAGCTCAAGAACCGCTTTACCACCGCGCGCCTGGTCTGGCAGCCACGGTCCTACGATCCCTATTTGCCGCAGTGGCTGCACCGTATCCGAGTCCCAACGCACGTGGTGTGGGGTGAGCACGACCGCCTGTTTCCGCTGCCGATCGGGCAGGAATACCAACGCTTGATACCCGGCGCGTGCCTGACGGTGCTGGACGGTTGCGGCCACCTGCCGCCCATCGAGCAGCCGCAGCCGTGTGCGGGCGCGGTGACGCAGTTCGTGAACGCGGTTTGCGCCGCGGAGGCCAGCGTATGAAGTTTTTCAATTTTCACCTCATGCCCTACGCGGACATGGACGTCAGCCTGATCCGCGAGCACGGCAGCGCCTGGGTCACGTTTCCGAACCGCCATTACGATCCGAAGGTCGGCGCGGCCCTCTACAACCGGTATCTCGACGAACTGGAATACGCCGACCAGCTCGGCTTCGACGGCGTGTGCGTCAACGAGCACCACCAGACCCCCTACGGCCTGATGCCGGTGCCTGGCGTGCTGGCAGGCGCGCTGGCACGCAGCGTCAAGCGGGCCAAGATCGCCATCCTGGGCCGCGCCCTGCCGCTGGTGAACAACCCGCTGAACATCGCCGAAGAATTCGCGATGCTGGACAACATCTGCCGGGGTCGTTTCATCGCCGGCTTCGTGCGCGGCATCGGCGCCGAGTACCACTCTACGGGCGTCAATCCGGCCGAGTCGCTGGCGCGTTTTCAGGAAGCCCACGACCTGATCATCCGCGCCTGGACCGAGCCGGGTCCGTTCGAGTTCGACGGCGAGTACTACCACTACAAGTACGTGAACCTGTGGCCGCGGCCCTATCAGGATCCACACCCGCCGGTGTGGGTGCCTTCACAGGGCTCGGCCGAGACCATCGCCTGGGCGGCCCGCCACCGCTACACCTACTGCCAGACCCTGGGCGCCATCAAGACCGTGGCCGGCTTTTTCAACAAGTACCGCCAAGAAGCCGACAAGGCCGGCTACGCCGCCACCTGGGACCAGTGCGCCTGGTCGACGACGATCTACGTCGCCGAGACCGACGAACAGGCCCTGCGCGAAGCCGGCCCGCACGCCGAGGCGATCCAGAACGAGTTCCTGCGCATGCCGTTCGAGATGCTGCTGCCGCCGGGTTACACGTCGCTGGAGTCGTTCAAGCACATCCAGCCGGACATGATCGGCAAGCCGCAGACGGTGCGGTCGCTGAACGACGCCGGCGTCATCATCATCGGCAGCCCCAGCACCGTGCGCGAGCGCCTGGCGGCTTACCAGGAACTGGCCGGCTTCAACACGGTACTGGTCAAGACCCAGTTCGGCACCCTGCCGGCGGACATGACGCGCCAGAACATGGAGGCGATTGCGCGCGAGGTGCTGCCGTATTTTCAGCAGGCAACGACAGCCGAGGAACAGTAGCGCGTCCGCTCACGGGTGGATCTTGGCCAAGCTGGACTGGTCAACTCATCGCTGCCCGGACTAACATCAACGAGCGTTAGGTTACCCATAGCTGCGTTGGTATCTCGCAAGCCGCGCGCGGCGCCCAAGGAGGGGATGTAATGTCGAACAACGGACTTGACCTGGCTGCGCTGGTGGACGAGCAACACGGCCTGGTCAGCATGAAGGCATACGCCGACTGGGACGTGTTCCGGGTTGAGCAGGAACGCGTATTCGGCCGCGCCTGGCTGTACGTCGGTCACGACACGGAAGTGCCGCGCAATGGGGATTACGTCACCCGCCAGATGAGTCAGGACCCAGTCATCCTGACCCGCGACAATCACGGACAGCTGCGGGTTTTCCTGAACATGTGCCCGCACCGCGGGGCCCTGGTCCTGCGCAGCGAGGCCGGCAATGCACCGAGCTACGTGTGCCCGTATCACGGCTGGACCTACGAGAATACCGGCCGTCTGCTGGCCACCTGCCATCCGCCAGGGCGCTACGAACAGATCGGCGCGCAGCACAAGCAGCGCCTGGTCGAAGCGCGCGTGGCCACCTACGCCGGCTTGATATTTGCCACCTTCAACCCGGAGCTGGGGAGTCTGGACGACTACCTGGGCGACGCGCGCTGGTACCTGGACCTCTACCACGCCCGCACGCCGGGCGGCATGGTCGTACTCGGTCCACCGCACAAGTGGGTGGTGAACGGCAACTGGAAACTCGGCGCGGCCAATTTCGGTGCCGACGGCCCGCACGCCACCAAGGTGCACGGGCCGATCTCGCGGCTGTCCTTTGGCGACTTCGCCGGCGCGCAAGAGGCGCTGATAAAGGCGCTCGAAGAAGGCCCCGCCATCGTCATGGGCAACGGCCATAACGGCACGACCTCGCTGTCGCCCGAGATGATTCCGGAGTTTCTGGGTCGACCACCGGAGTGCGTGCCGCTGTACCACCAGGCGCTGTCGCCGGGGCAGGTCAAAGTCGTGGCGCGCAACTTTGCCGGGGTGCAGACCATATTCCCGAATTTCTCGTCCGTTGAAGGGCCGGGTCGAACCGATCTGGCCGAGCCGCCAGTGTGTTTTTTGAACATCCGGGTGTGGCAGCCGGTGGCGCCGGACCGCACCGAAATCTGGGGCTGGTTCCTGGCCGAGAAAGAGGCCAGTGAGGAGTGGAAAGCCATGACCATGCGCTCTGGCCTGCGCACGTTCAGTTTTGCCGGCACTTTCGACCAGGACGACGCCGAGGTGTGGGCGTCCATCGGCTGCGCCACCCGCGGGGCGGTTGCGCAGCGCGAGGCAGCCAGCTTCGAGATGGTCCAGCATTACCGGGGCCAGCTGGTCGAGGACTATCCCGGCCCGGGCAAGGTCTACCCCACCATCTGGTCCGAGGTCGGGGAGTTCGACATCCTGCGGCATTGGTACCACCTGATGAACACCGCCTGAGGAGGGACGGCGCATGCAACCGCGTACCACCGGCGAGCCGGTCGACGACCGCGAATACCGCCAGATTCACGAGTTTATCGACGACGAAGTGGACTGCCTCGACAGCCGCGACTACGACGGCTGGCTGGCGCTGCTGACCGAGGACATCCGCTATGTGGCGCCGCCGCGTGGCTTCTATGAGCGCGGCCACGAGCGGCGGATTGGTCTTGAAAATCCGTACCTGGACGAGACCATCGGCAGCCTGCAAATCCGCATCAATCAGCAGAAAGACGCGATCAACACGGTGGCCGAGAACCCCTACACCTTCGTGCGTCGCTTCGTGACCAGCGTGCGGGCACGCCGCAGTCAAATCCCGGGTGAGTACCAGGTCAGGAGTAACGCCCTGGTCGTTCGCACGCGACCCACCGACCAGATACCGCAGCTGGTCAGTGCGCGTCGGGACGACGTGCTGCGCCGGGTGGATGGCCAGCTCAAACTGGCCGCCCGCACCGTCTACTTCGACCACAACGTGTTCCACACCGGGAATCTGGCGTTTTTTGTGTGAGGCCACTCCGACTACGTCGGAACGCGTCGCCTGGACTCGCGCCGTGGTTTGGGTCTGATTGGAAAGCGGTAAGCCGTAATTAGCCATGCGTTACTCGTGATTTCCAGCACCAGACACGACGCCCCGCCGAAGGTGCGGGCACGGCCGGCGGCGCCGGGATTCAGTAGCCACGGCGCTGCTGCGTAGTCCTGCAACAGGTGGTGGCTGTGACCGTAGAGCACGGCGCGGGCGGTCGGGTGAGCGGCGCGCAGGCGCGCGTGCCGACGGCTGGCAGGGTGCCGGTGGCCGTGATCCACCACCAGCGTACCGCCCGCTAGCGGGATCTCCACATACTCCGGCAGGGCCGCAAGATCGGCCGCCATGCCCAGCCACTTGCCGGGTACGTCGTTATTGCCGCGCACGGCGAACACCCGCCCGGCGGCCCTGGACAGCGCCTCCAGCACGGCGCTGGCGCCGACATCGCCGGCATGCACGGCAAGATCGCAATCCTGCGCCAGTTCCGCGATGCGCGGATCGAGCACGCCGTGGGTATCGGCCAGCAGTAGTACGCGCGCGGCGTTGCCAGTCACGGCGCGTCGGCCGGCCAGAACAGTGCCAGCCACAGTGTTGGCGGTTCGGCGCGGGTGGCTTCTATCCGGTGTCGACAGTGCGCCGGCAACTCGACGCTGTCGCCGGCGGCCAAATGGATGGTCTGCAAGCCGTCGGGCAGTTCGATGGTCAGTTCCGCCGCGCCCTGCAGCAACAGCACCCACTCGTGCTCGGTCTGGTCGTACCAGACGCCGGGCGGGCTGGCCTGGCCGGTGGACACGATGCGCTCCACGCGCAGGCCGGGGCGGTCCAGCAGGCGCTCGATGATTTCCGCGGGCAGGCGGCCGACGGGCAGGTCGCTGAACAGATTGCGCATGCCGAACATAATGCGGGAATGTGCGCCGTGGTTTATAAGAAATGCGCAAGATTTCAGCGCCGCACCCCCCGCGACTGACAGGAGAACCCATATGGCCATCCCCACCGGGCGCGCCGATCATCCACTGTTCGATCCGAAGCAGCGGATCAAGCTGGGCATATTTGGCACCAATGTCAGCAACGGCTGCTCGATCAGCACCGCCGAATCGTCGTTTCGCCCCACCTGGGAGCAGAACCTGGACCTCGCCCTGCAGGCCGAAGCGCTCGGATTCGATCTGCTGGTGCCGGTTGGGCGCTGGAAGGGTTTTGGGGGTGAGACTGATTTCAACGGCGATTGCCTGGAGGTCTACGCCTGGGCGGCGGCGCTGGCGGCACGCACCGAGCAGATTCATATTTTCGCCACCTCGCACGTGCCGACGGTGCATCCGATTTTTGCCGCCAAACAGGCGGCTACCATCGACCGCATCAGCAACGGCCGCTTCGGCATCAACGTGGTGTGCGGCTGGTTCACGCCGGAGATGGAGATGTTCGGCGCCCAGCAGCTGCCGCACGACGAGCGATACGTGCGCGCTACCGAGTGGATTCAGGTCTGCAAACGCCTGTGGCAGGAGCAGGGCTTCGACTACGCGGGCCAGTACTACCAGGTCAAGGGCGGCTATATGCTGCCAAAGCCGGTGCAGCAGCCCTATCCGCTATTGATCAACGCCGGCATTTCGCCGGCTGGCATTGACTACGCGGCCCGCGAGATGGACGTCAATTTCTGTATCGTGTCGACGCTGGAGCAGGGCGACGGGTTGATCGGACAGATTCGGGCCAAGGCCGCCGGCTATGGCCGCGACATCGGCATCATGACCTCGGCCGCGGTGGTCTGCCGCAGCAGCGAGTCCGAGGCGCGCGCCGTGTGGGACCACATTGTGGCGCGCGGGGATATGGCGGCGCTCGACAATCTGCTGACCACCTTTGGCGTGCAGAGCGGGTCGATGACGCCCGAGGCCGCGCGGGAACTGACCGAGCGCTTCATCGTCGGCTGGGGCGGTTACCCGCTGGTTGGCACGCCGCAGCAGGTGGCTCGGGAAATAGGCCGTCTGGCCGACATCGGCGTCGACATCCTGCTGCTGTCCTGGCTGGACTATGGGCCGGAACTGAACCACTTCGGCGAGCAGGTGATGCCGCTGCTCAAGGGCATGGGGCTGCGGACCTAGTTGCCCGGTGCAGATACTGAGGCACAGGGATGTGCCGCCGTTTTCAACGCCCAAAAGGCGTTGAAAACGAAGGAAACTGAAAATCACACTTTTCGGTTTCCGCAGTCCGGGACGTCCAGGATGGACGTATTCGGACATCAATCAGCTCTGGCAGGCCGGGCACCAGAAGCTCGAACGCTGGCCCAGGCGCTGTTCGCGGATGGGTGTGGTGCAGGCCCGGCACGGCGCGCCGGTGCGGCCATAAACGGCCAGCTCCTGCGCGAAGTAACCCGGCAGGCCGTCGCTGTTGGAAAAATCGCGCAACGTGGTGCCGCCAGCGCCGATAGCCTGCGCGAGCACGGCCTGGATGCCAGCCGCCAGTCGCACGTAGGCCGGGCGCGTGACACTGGCGGCCGGTTTGCCGGGGCGGATGCCAGCCCGAAACAGCGCTTCGCTGGCGTAGATGTTGCCAACACCAACCACGACGCTGGCGTCCATCAGGAATACCTTGACCGCCACCCGCCGCGTGCGGGCCGCGGTGTGCAGGTGGCCACCAAGCTCGGTGCGATCCAGGTCCAGCGGCTCCGGGCCGAGGGCCTTCAGCAGCGCGTGGGCTTCCGGGTCCTGGCCGGCGTAAAGAATGCTGCCAAAGCGGCGCGGATCGCGCAGCCGCAGGCATTGGCCGTCATTCAGTAGGATGTCGACGTGGTCGTGCTTCAACGGCGGCGTGTTGGCCGGCAGCACGCGCAGGCTGCCGGACATGCCAAGGTGCAGCAGCAGGTAACCGTGCGCGGTAGCCAGCGTTAGGTATTTGGCGCGCCGGCCGACCGCCGTGATGTCGGCACCCGGCAGCAGGCTGGTCAGTTCGGGTGCAACGGGCCAGCGCAGGGCGGCGTTGCGCACCACGGCGCCGGTGATGCGCCGGCCAACCAGCAAGGGCTCAAGACCGCGCCGGGTGGTCTCGACCTCCGGCAGCTCCGGCATCAGGGCGGGGCGCTGGCCGGGTCTGCCGGGGTGGGCACGGGGGCGATGTCAGCGGGCGTCGGGCCGGGCGCGGTCTGGGGTGCGGTGTCCTGGATCTCCAGCAGACGCTTACCCTGATTGCCGCTGAAGCGATATCTGACGGGCGCATCGCGACGGTACAGCAGCCATTCGTCGTCGTCGCGGGCAATGGCAAGTTCGAGCGCGCCGGCCTTCCAGACCACGCGCACCGCCTGGGCGTCTGTCGGCACGGTCTCGGCTTCTTCCACGTCCATGGCATAGGCGCGTTGCCATTCCTCGACCAGCGCGCTGATTGCGTCGGCAGTGGCGTGAGGGCGCTCAGGACTGATTTGCCAGGTGGTATCCGGTCGATTCAGTGTGAAACCCGGCAGCTCGAGTGTGGTGAGCGTCACCCCCTGCGGCAGAAGGCGGCGGTCAACCCAGTCGGGCCATTGAGAGGCGGCGTGGTGGTAGTAACGGTCGTCTATCAGGTGCACCGCGTCGCCGACGCGCACATAACGGCGCATTCCGACCGGGTTGGTGAGGCCAAAGGCAATCTCGGTTGCGTCAAAGCGCAGGCGCGCTAGCGGCGGATCAACGCCGAAGCTTTTATCGGTGCCATCAGCGGGGTCAATCCTTGCCGTGCTGTCGGCACTGAGCAGTTCGAGAATGGTGTCGACCCGAAAGGGCTGGGCCCGCAAACGCGGTTGTTCGATGAACCAGTCCTTGCCCTCGCGAAGCAGTGCGAACGCCTGTCCGCGGGGCGGCGAGAATTCGATGCGCCGCACCGTGGCGGCATCGATCGTGGTGAGCTTTGGCGCCACCGGTTTTGGCGTCTTGCCCGGTTGCAGCCAGGCCACGGTGCCCACCCCGGCCACCGCCAGCAGCAGCAACAGGTTCAGCCATAGCCGGCCACGCATCAGCGTCCCCGCCGCCGCAACCAGACACCCAGGCCCGCGGCGGCGAAAGCCACCGGCAGGCCGAACAGGAAGCCAAAGCCGATCAACATGCTGTCATCACGCGACATCTTGAGTGCCGTGTCCGGCGCAGTGCGTGGCGCGATGTTGATGAATGACGCGTCGGCGGCCAGCCAGTTGACCAGGTTCAGGCCCAGATTCAGGTTGCCGCCATTGCCGATATAGGTGTTCGACAGAAAATCGCCGTCGCCGATGACCACCACGCGCTGCTCGCGCTCACCCTGGGTGCGGGTAAAGGCAGCGGCCAGGATGAACGGGCCAGGCAGATCCTTACCTTCGTCCAGGGCCACCGTGTCGGTGATGGGACCGATTTCGGCCCAGCCAGCGCCGGCGACCTCGATCAGATCGGTCGCGGTCCACGGGGTCTTCTGCTCGTGCTCCAGGCCCACCGCCAGTGGAAACAGAGTGGTGAACTCAAACCCTGCCAGGGCCTCGTGAAAGCGGTAATTCTCCCCGCTGGCAACAGCGAAGTGGGCGCTGCCGGCGAGTACTTGTCCGACCGGGTCGATCAGCGTACCGGGCACAAACTTCAGACCCAGGTCGTCCGCGATTGGCGCAAGACCATGCAGCGGTCCCGGTTCGGCCAGCCACAACAGGTTGCCGCCGGCCTCAAGAAAGCGGCGGATGGCTGCGATTTCGGTCGGCAGCAGGTCCACCTGCGGCGTGCTCAGGACCAGCGTTCCGTCGGGCGGCAGCTCGGTGCCGCTGGTGGTGTCCGGGCGGCTTGAAGCCACGCCCTGGGCGCGTAGCGCCGTGCTGAAGGTGGAAAGATCGTGGTTGGCCTCGCCATCGGGGCTGCGCTCGCCATGGCCGGACAGGAACATCAGCTTGCGTTCACCGGAGCGTGACAGCCGCATCAGCGCGTTGGTGATTGCCTGCTCGTCGAGTTGTTCGACCTTCTCGCGCCGCTCGCCAAGTTCCAGCAGCAGCGTGCCGTCGGCCCGAACGCCAAGTTCCTTGACCCGCGCCGGTTCCTGGTCGGGATTGACGAACTTGACCGTGAACCGGGGCGATGCGATGGCATAGCGCTGCAGCAGGTCGTCGATGCGGGTGTGGAGCTCGGCGTTGGGTCGGGCGAAAACGGTGGCGCTGACCGGTCCGGGCAGTTTGTCGAGCACCTGGTGGCTGGCCACCGATAGCGAATTACGACCGTTCACGGTCCAGTCGTAGCGTTGATTATAGGTTTCGGCCAGATAGCCGAGCAGGCCAATGAGCGCCACAAATAACAGCACCGCCACCGCGCCTTGTAGCCGTAACGCGAAACGTGTTGAGCGGGGAGCAGCCATCGGGGTCAGCCGGATAGGCGTTCGGCGTCCAGGCGCCGCACGCTCAGGCCCAGAAACAGGACGATGAATAACGCGAAATACGCCACGTCCGCGGTATCGAACACGCCCTTCAGCAGCGGATCGTAATGGTTCAGCATGGACAGTTGCCCCAGCAGGACGCTGCTCTGGCCACCGCCACTGCTCGCCGCATCGAGAATCCACAGCAGCAGGAGCACGCCAAAGGTACTCACGGCGGCCGTCATCGGGTGCGAGGTCAGGGTCGAGATGAACAGGCCCAGTGCGGCAAAGCTTCCAAGCAGAAGCCACAGGCCGAGCACCCCGGCACTGAGCAAACCAAGATCGAGCTGTGCGCCAAGCAGCAGGCTCGCTGGCATCACCGCGGTCAGTGCCGTGACGAGTGTCAGAAAGCCCATCAATGCCAGGTACTTGCCAAGTACGATGCCGGTTACCGACAAGGGTGCCGACAGCAGCAGCGACAGCGTTTGATTGCGCCGCTCCTCGGCGAAGCTGCGCATCGTGATCAGGGGTACCACCATCAGCAGCACGATGCCGGCGCTGCCAAACAGGGCCGGCACGATGATCTCGGTCAGTCCCGGTGGATCGGGCAGTGCCATCAGCTGTGAGCCGAGCTGGATGTACAGATCAAGCTGGGTCAGGAACAAGTAGCCCAGGATGGCCTGCACCACCGCCAGCATGGCCCAGGCCGAGGGAGATGCGAACAACACCCGCAGTTCGCGTCCAGCGATGGCGAGCATGGGCCTCATGCCACCTGCTCCGCGACCGGCCGGTCGTCGCCGGCGAGTTCCAGGAAGACCTCTTCCAGCGACAGCCGGGGCCGGGTCATTTCGTACAGACCCCAGTCACCCGCCGCGGCGTGACGCACCAACGCATCCGTTGGGTCGGCGTCGGAGGCGAAGTGGATAAGCCAGCGATCATTCTGCTGGTGCACGCCGTCCACACCGGGAATGGCGGACAGTTCCAGCGTCGTTGGGGGGCGGCGCAAGCCAATTTCAAGGTGGGCGCCGGTGAGGTGGTTGCTCAGTTCGTTGATGCCGGCCTTCAGTACCAGTTCGCCGCGGCGCACGATCTGCACGTGGCTGCAGATAGCCTGCACCTCGGAAAGTATGTGGGTCGACAGGATGACGCTATGGGCCTGTCCAAGATCACGGATCAACGCCCGGATTTCCTTGATCTGAATCGGATCAAGGCCCACCGTGGGTTCGTCAAGGATGACTACCAGCGGGTTGTGGATGATGGCTTGGGCAATGCCTATGCGCTGCTGGAAACCCTTCGAAAGGTTGCCGATCAGACGCCTTCCTACCTCCCCCAGGCCGCAGCGCGCCTTGGCTTGTTCCCGCGCCGCGCGCACTGAGCGGCTTGGCACACGGCGCAGCCGGGCACAGAAATCAAGATACTCGTCGACCGTGAGGTCGCGGTTCAGAGGCGGGGTTTCCGGCAGGTAGCCGAGCTGCGCTTTGGCGCGCACCGGCTGCTCCAGCATATCGATTCCCGCCACCGTGACGCGTCCCGCGCTGGGCGCCAGGGTGCCGGTGAGAATCCGCATGGTGGTGGTCTTGCCGGCGCCGTTTGGGCCCAGAAAGCCCAGTACTTCGCCTTTGACCACGCTGAAGCTCACATCACGAAGGACTTCGCGATTACCAAAAGAACGGCTGACGCCGTCGACTTCGATCAGAACCTCGGCTGTCATAACGGCCTAACAGGCAGGCGGCGCGGCTCGCCGCGCGAGCTCACTTGATCTTGGCTTCCTTGTAGGCGACGTAAGCGCGGGCCTTGGGATCGAACTTACGAATCTCAAGCTTATCCGGCGTATTGCGTTTGTTTTTCGTGGTGGTGTAAAAGTGCCCGGTTCCGGCGCTGGACACCAGCTTTATCTTCTCGCGCATGGCAGAGTTCTCCGTGAGGCCTTAGGGCTTGATGCCGCGGGCGCGCAGATCGGCCACTACGGCTTCGATGCCTTTCTTGTCGATGATGCGCATACCCCGACACGACAGGCGCAGGGTGACGTAACGCTTTTCGGCCGCCAGCCAGAAGCGGTGGCGCTGCAGGTTGGGCAGGAAACGTCGCCGTGTCCGGTTGTTGGCGTGGGACACGTTGTTGCCGGACATAGGTCCCTTGCCGGTGACCTCGCAAACCCTGGACATGAAAAATCTCCGCAGACCGCGCCGACACAGCTGCCGACGAGAAAATGACCGGCATTTATACCAGAAGCCTTGCGCACTGGATAGGCACGCCGGGCGCCAGCACACTAATCAGCACGCGGCTCCTTGAAGCCCGACGTGATCGGATAACGGCGATCCCGACCGAAGGCGCGCTGGCTGATACGCACGCCGGGAGCGGCCTGGCGGCGCTTGTATTCGTTGCGGGTAACCATGCCGATCACCTCGCGGATAGTCTTGAGGCTGGCCCCGGTGCTGCGGGCGATGTCCTCCGCCGAGCGGTCCTGCTCCACGTACAGTTCAAGAATGGCATCCAGCACGTCATACGGCGGCAAGCTGTCCTGATCGGTCTGGTTGTCGCGCAGCTCGGCAGTTGGCGGTCGTGTCAGCACACGCTCGGGAATTACCGGCGACAGGCTGTTGCGGTAGCGCGAGAGCTTGTACACCAGCAGTTTCGGCACGTCCTTGATGACGGCAAAGCCGCCCGCCATGTCGCCGTACAGCGTGGCGTATCCGACGGCCATCTCGGTTTTGTTGCCGGTGGTCAGCACCAGCTTGCCGGTTTTGTTCGACAGCGCCATCAACAGTACCCCGCGCACACGGGCCTGAATGTTCTCTTCGGTGGTGTCGCGCGCCGCGCCACGAAATTCCTGCGCCAGGGCTGCTTCAATGCTGTTCACGGTGTCCGTGATCGAAATAGTGCTGTAGTGCACGCCCAGTGCCTGCGCTTGCGCCTGCGCATCCTCGTGGCTCATGCCCGAGGTATACGGTGAGGGCATCATGACCGCCATCACGCGCTGCGAGCCGAGTGCGTCGGCAGCCACTGCCAGGGTGAGCGCCGAGTCGATGCCACCGGACAGGCCGACAATGGCGCCCGCGAAGCGGTTCTTGCCGATGTAGTCGCGTACGCCGGTGACCAGGGCCTGGTACACACTGGCGATAGGGTCGATCTGCGATACCTCGCCCGAAATGGGCTCCAGGCCGCTGCGCCCATGGCGAAACCGGGCCAGGTAAAGCCCTTCCTCGAAGGCCGGCGCGCGCTGGGTAATGCGTCCCTGGACGTCCATCACCAGCGATCCACCATCGAAGACCAGCTCGTCCTGACCGCCGACCATGTTGACGTAAACCACCGGTGCAGGCGTGACGGTGATGCGCTCACGGATCACCGTTTCGCGGTGGCTTTGTTTGTCGAAGTGAAACGGCGATGCGTTGATGTTGACCACCAGCTGTGCGCCGGCACGCACTGCTTGCGCCATCGGGGCCGGACCCCAGATGTCTTCGCATACGGTGAGGCCGACCTGCACGCCCGCCAGCTCGAACACCGCCGGCCGGTTGCCGGCGCGGAAGTAGCGTTTCTCGTCGAAAACGCTGTAATTGGGGAGCAGGTGTTTGTGGTAGAGCGCCAAGGTCTCGCCGTCGCGCAGCACGGCAGCCGTGTTGTAAAGCTCGCCCTTGGACAGGTGCGGGAAGCCCACCACCACGCCGATCCCGCCGACTGCCCGGCGGATACGTTCAAGGCCTTTCTCGCAGCGCTCAATGAACTCGGGCCGTAGCAGCAAGTCCTCTGGTGGATAGCCGGTGATGGCCAGCTCGGGGCACACGATCAGATCGGCACCGTGCTCACGACGGGCCGTGGCAGCCAGTTCAATGATTTTGTCGACGTTGCCGGAGATGTCCCCGACCAGACAGTTCATCTGGGCGAGGGCGAGCACGAGTTCGCGGGCCATTATTCAGCTTGGGTTAACGCGGGGTGACGTAAGCGACGCTTACCGGGCAGACAGTGGACTCAATGTAACACCGTCGCGTCCGCCGAGCCGGTTGTCTGGCCGCGGTTTGCAGGGTCAGATGAAAGTCAGGCCACCGTCGACTTGCAGGCTTTGCCCGGTGATGAAGCCGGCATCGTCCGAGCACAGGAACATGACGCCGTGAGCCAGATCGTCAGTGCCGGTCAGGCGCTTGATGGACTGCATCTGTGTCATGCGTTCGAACACTTCGTTCGGTACCGATGGGCGCTCTATCTCGGTCTTGGTAACCCCCGGCCAGAAGGTGTTGACAGTGATGTTCCAATCGCCGAGTTCGCGCGCCATCGACCGCGTCATGCCGATCATGGCCGACTTCGACGTGATGTAGTGCAGGTAGTTCTCACGGCCCATAAGAACGGTGGCCGAAGAGACGTTGATGATTCGGCCAAAGCGGCGTTCCTGCAGGGTCGGCACAACGGCACGCGCACACAGGAAGGCGCCGGTGATGTTGACGTCCATTGCGCGGCGCCATTCGTCGACTGGCAATTCCCAGAACGGCCCCATGGTGATGCGCGAGAACACGGCAGCGTTGTTAATCAGGCAGTCAATACGGCCAAAAGCGTCCAAGGCCGCCTGCGCCATGGCTTTGGTCGAGGCCTCGTCGGCGACGTCGGTTTGCACGAACAAGGCCCGGCCACCGTCGGCCTTGACTTCGGCCTCAACCCGTTTCCCGGCGTCGGCATTGAACTCGGCGATTACCGAAATGGCTCCCTGGCCGGCGAAATGATGCGCGTAAGCGCGACCAATACCCTGGCCGGCACCGGTAATGATGACCACCCGGTCCCGCAGGCCGGGGTAGACGTTGTTGCTCATGGGCCTCCTCCGCGTCGTTTTTTAAGTCTGGCACGTAAGACCGTGCGGGGAGGATGGTAGTACGCCTGAGGCCACAGCGCTGCCTCGAAAAAAGAAAAACCCGCGGCTTGAACCGCGGGTTTCTCGAAATCAACGACCGGAGGCGCGCCCCCGGCCTATTGTTTTAGCGACTCTCGGTGATACGCAGTTCGACGCGGCGGTTCTGCGCCCGGCCCTCGGCCGTAGCGTTGTCGGCCACCGGCTGGCTCTCGCCGTAACCGCGAGCGGTCATGCGGCTGCCGTCAACACCTTTCTGGATCAGGTAGGTGCGCACACTGTCGACTCGGCGCTGCGAAAGCGCTTCGTTGTACATCTCCGAGCCAATCGAGTCGGTGTGTCCCGCGACCTCGAAAGTTGCATCAGGATGATGCTCCACGATAGCCATGGCGTCATAGTCGAGTTTCTGCTGTGCCTGTGCCGACAGCGTGTCGCAGTCGAAGCAGAAATTGACGTCCTTGAGGACGACCGTTTCAGTGACCGGTGCTGGCGGTGGTGGCGGTGGTGGCGCTGGCTCAGCCATGGCGACCGGCATTGGCGCGGGGGCTTCCGGACGCTTGCCAAGCGGGATGGTCACGCCAACCATCAACACCCAGTCGTTGTGGTTCTTGTTGCCGCCCGGCACGTCCAGGTTGGCAAAATCCCAGCGATGGCGCACTTCCGCGCGCAGGGTGTCGCCGTCCTCGTTCAGCGTGTGCATGAAGCCCAGACCCGCCTCGGCGATCGGGCCATCGGCGTTGTCGAGTTTGGTGTCGGACCGCATCATGCCGGCGCCGACTACGGCATATGGGCTGAACTTGGCATTGCGATTGAAGAAGATCAGGCCGTCCAGGGTGGCGCCCCACTGGTCCCAATTTCCGTTGCCACCGCCCAGATCGAAACTGTGGCCCTTGGCATTCAGTTCCACATTCAGCCACTCGTTGATCGTTTTACCGACGCCAAGAAACGCTGACGGGGCACCTTCAACGTCCCATCCTGTGCTGATCCTGTCACGGTTGTCATCCGGGAATACATAACCGGCGCCCGCCGACAGATACCAGCGGTCATCCAGGTCGGTGGCCAGCACGTTGGCGCTGAGCGCGGCGAGGCCAGCGGCCACAAGCAGCTGTTTCTTTGTGTTCATTACGATCCCTCGTTGGTCATTTTAGGGTTGGAGACGTAGCCATCCGAAAGGCGATCCAGATGCCATTACTGCGAATCGGGTTCAGCGTACACAAGCGGCCCTGGCCGCTCAGTGCGGTAGGCCACAGACGTTGGTTGCCTACGGGCTCCGTTTGGTGCGCGCGGTGCCCATTATGCCAGTAAGACTACTTTCAATCCATTCTTCGGCTTCGCTGAGCACGGCTGTTGCATCCCGCCCTTCTGTGACTATCTGCGGGCCGATTGCGACGGTGATTGTGCCAGGGTGCTTCAAGAACCGCCGCTTTCCCCATAGCTCGCCGGCATTATGGGCCACCGGCAATACCGGCACGCCGGCCTGTACGGCCAGCAGGGCACCGCCTGCTCGGTACCGGCCGCGCTCACCTGGGCGCATGCGCGTGCCCTCGGGAAAGGTCACCACCCACAGGCCGTCGGCGAGGCGTGCCTGACCTTGTTGCAGCAACTGCTCCATGGCACGCCGGCCGGCGCCGCGATCGATGGCTATCGGCCGACCCATGGCCAGGCCCCAGCCAAAAAAGGGCACCCACAGCAATTCCCGCTTCATTACCCACACCAGGGGCGGAAACAGTTCCTGGAAGACCAGCGTCTCCCAGGTGGACTGATGTTTGGACAGGACCACCACCGCCCCGGTGGGCAGGTTCTGGCGGCCCACCACCCGGTAACGCACGCCGCAAGTCAGCTCCAGCCAGCGCAGGTTGACGATGGCCCAGTGCCGGGTAAAGGCGTAGCGATGGCGAAACGGCAGCGCCGACACCAGCGGCACCAGTGCGCCATAGATGATGACCGTGACCAGCATGCCGGCCGAGAATGCCAGCGAACGCAGTAACGTCAGCATGGCCAGTGCCCCTGCAGCAGCCAGTCGGCGGCGGCTCCAAGATCGGCGAAGGCGGGCACACCATGGCGGGTGCCCAGTTCCGATGCTCCCGTACCCACCGCGATGCATGCCACTGCGGCAGCGCGGGCGGCTTCCAGGTCGCGCTGTGCATCCCCGATCATGACCGAGTCGGCGGGCGCAAAGCCGCAGTCGGCCATCAGGCGCAGCAGCAGACCGGGAGCCGGTTTACGACAACCGCAGGACTCGGCCGGGGTGTGCGGGCAGTAGGCGATGGCTTCGATGTGCCCACCGGCTTTCGTCACTGCCTGCAACAGGCGGGCGTGGATGGCATTGAGCGTTGCCAGGCTGAAATACCCGCGCCCGACGCCGGACTGGTTGGTGGCGACGGCAAGGCCAAAGCCGGCGGCGCTCAGGCGCGAAATGGCCTCCAGGGCGCCAGGGATGGGTCGCCAGTCGGCGACGCTGCGGATGTAGTCCGCACTGTCATGATTGATCACGCCATCGCGGTCCAGGATCAGCCAGCGCCGCGCGCCGCTGGGTGAGCGGGCGATGCCGACGTTCACACCTGCAGGCGCGACAGATCGGCCACGCCCAGAAACAGCCGGTGCAGGCGCGCCAGCAGCGCCAGTCGATTGCGCCGAACCGCGGCATCGTCGGCCATCACCATGACAGCCTCGAAGAACGTATCCACCGCCTCGCGCAGGGTCGCCAACTGGTGGCACAGGCCCACGTAGTCGCCGTCAGCGAGCAAGGGTGCGCTGCGTTGTTCGGTTGCTGCAAGGGCATGGGCCAGTGTCGTTTCGGCCGGGGTCTCGAACAGTGTCGGGTCGATAGCCGCCACGTTGGCCTCCTCGCCCGCTTTGGCAAGAATATTGGCAATGCGCTTGTTGGCCGCCACCAGGCTTTGTGCTTGCGGCAGGCGCCGGAAATCGGCCACCGCGCGCAGCCGGCGGTCCATATCCAGTAACCGGCCGGGTTTCAGGGACAGCACGGCGTCGAGTTCGTCCGGGCGCAGGCCTTGTGCTTCGTAGTAGGCAGGCAGGCGGTCCAGAACGAACTGAAATACCTGTCCGGCAAGCCCGTCCTTGGCAAACGGCTCGGCGGCCGCGTCCAGCAGCGCCGGAAGGTCGAGCGGCAATGCCGCCTCGATCAGCATGCGCGCTACCGCCAGCGCTGCCCGACGCAGGCCGAACGGATCGCGGTCCCCGCCCGGCGCGCCGGCCACCGCGAAGATGCCGGCCAGGGTATCGAGCCGGTCGGCCAGCGCCAGCGCCAGCCCTTCTGCGGATTCTGGCAGTGCATCGCCCGCATGACGCGGCAGGTAATGCTCGCCGATGGCCGTGCACACGGCTGCCGGTTCGCCGTCGTGCTGCGCGTAATAGGCGCCCATCACGCCCTGCAACTCTGGGAACTCCCCGACCATGTGCGTCAGCAGGTCTGCCTTGGCCAGACGGGCGGCGCGTACGGTGTGCGTGGCATTGGCGTCCAGCTCGCCGGCCAACAGTCCGGCCAGTCGCTCGACCCGCAGCGTCTTGTCGGCGAGCGTGCCCAGGCGCTTCTCGTAGACCACACCGGCCAGGCCGTCGGCGCGCTCCACCAGCGTCTGTTGGCGGTCGCTGTCCCAGAAATACCGCGCGTCGGCCAGGCGCGCGCGCAGCACCCGTTCGTTGCCGGCCCGTACGCGCTGCGGCTCGGGGCTGTCGATGTTGGCGACGGTGATGAAATGCGGCAGCAGGTGACCGTCCGCATCCACGACATGGAAATACTTCTGGTGATCGCGCATGGCGGCGATCAGCACCGGCGCCGGCACTTGCAGAAAGTCGGCGTCGAAATTGCCACTGACCGCCACCGGCGATTCCACCAGTGCCGTCACCTCGTCCAGCAAGGCGTCGTCCAGAACCGCCTGGCCGCCGAGTGCGGTCGCCGCTTCGCGCACGCCGTGCGCCACGCGGTCGCGGCGGCCGGCGAAGTCGGCCAGCACAAATGCGTTTTCGAGTTGTGTTTCGTACTGGTCGGCGTGTTCTATGTGTACCGCTTGGGGATGACGGAAGCGGTGGCCGCGGCTGTCGCGACCGGCTTCAAGACCAAAGCGCTCGAAACCGATGATGTCCGCGCCATGCAGGGCCAATAGCCAGTGCATCGGGCGCACGAATTCGCCGTGCTCGCCGGTGCCCCAGCGCATACGTCGGTCGATGGGCAGCGCCTTGAGCGCGGCATCGAACACACGCGGCAGCGCCTCGGTCAGGCGCTCGCCCTGCTGGTTGTGGCGGTACACCAGCCAGGCGCCCTTGTCGGTTTCGAGCGACTCAAGCGCCGTCACGTCCACGCCACAGGACTCGGCAAAACCACGCAACGCGCGGGTCGGCTGACCATCGGCATCGTAGGCCGCCTTCATGGCCGGCCCGCGCCGCTCGACCGGTCGGTCCGGCGCCTTGGGCAGGACCTCGGCCACACGTACCGCCAGCCGGCGTGGTGTGGCGAATACGCTTGCCGGCGATCCGGGATCGGCCAGGCCGGCCTCGACCAAGCCGTCACGCAAACCTGCGGCCAGGCTCTGGGCCAGCGCTTGCAGTGATCGCGGTGGCAGTTCCTCGGTGCCGATCTCGATCAGCAGCGCGGCCATCAAGCGGTCTCCCCGGCAGGCATGACGTAGGCTTCGGCCACCGCTCGTGCCAGGGTGCGCACCCGCAGGATGTAGCGCGCCCGCTCGGTCACGCCGATGGCGCGGCGCGCGTCCAGCAGGTTGAAGCTGTGCGAGGCTTTGAGCACCTGCTCGTAGGCCGGCAGCGGCAGCGCGGCCTCGACCAGCGCCAGGCAGGTGCGCTCGGCGGCGTCGAAGGCGGCCAGCAGCGCGTCCACCGGCGCGTGATCGAAGTTGTAATGCGACTGCTCGACCTCGTTGCGGTGGTACACGTCGCGGTAAGTGATGCGACCCTGGGGTCCGTCCACCCAGGTCAGGTCGTACACGCTGTCGACACCCTGCAAATACATGGCGATGCGTTCCAGGCCGTAGGTGATCTCGGCCGTCACCGGTCGACACTCGATGCCGCCCACCTGTTGGAAGTAGGTGAACTGCGTCACCTCCATGCCATTGAGCCAAACCTCCCAGCCCAGGCCCCAGGCGCCCAGCGTCGGCGACTCCCAGTTGTCCTCGACGAAACGGATATCGTTGATGAGCGGATCGACACCCAGCTCCCGCAGCGAGTCCAGGTACAGCTCCTGAATGTCCAGCGGCGAGGGCTTGATCACCACCTGAAACTGGAAGTAATGCTGCAGGCGATTGGGGTTGTTGCCGTAACGACCGTCGGTCGGCCGGCGCGACGGCTGCACATAAGCCGCCGCCCACGGTTGGGGGCCGAGCGCGCGCAGGAAGGTCGCCGGGTGGAAGGTACCGGCGCCGACTTCCATGTCGAGCGGCTGCATCAGCGCGCAGCCCTGGCGCGCCCAATAGGTTTGCAGGCGAAGAATCAGGTCCTGGAAAGTCACCGGCGGTCTCGCGTGGCGGGGTCGCAAAGCCGCTTGGCCGGCCCCGAAAAAGAGCGCCGATTATAGCGGCCGGCGTCTGCCCGGCCGCGCAACGCGGTTCGTGATTAGCGAGATCCCGATCAATCCGCCAGCGTGCATTCAGGAAAAACAATTTCCTTGAGTTGTATTAATCATTAACAACTGTTTAAGATTGTTTAATTCCTGTCGGTGCATCAACGCTGAGGAGTCGACAACGTGCAGGGGGCTCATACATTCTTTGTGCTGGTGGCCGATCTGGTGGCATCCCGTCGGGCGCTTCGACGCCCCGACCTCGCGCTACGGCTGGAAACCTGCCTGCGCCAACTGGCCAGCAGTGCGGACTGGCGGGCGCCGCTCATGTCGACCCGTGGGCTGGACGAACTGTCAGGTGTGCTGCACAGGCCGCAGATGGCCTTCGATCTGATGCACGCCGTCAATCTCGTGGTTTGGCCGCAGCGATTTCGCTTCGCTCTGGCGGCGGGGACGATCGATGTCGGCCTTGCCAGTAACGTTGCTGGCGACATGGACGGGCCGGCCTTTCACCGCGCCGCCGATGCGCTGGCCCGGGTGCGCCGGGAGCGTCTCGCCGCCGGCTTCGAGCTGCCGGGCGTCAGTGCGACACAAACGCGCATGGCTGAGGCACTGGCTGGTCTGCACCAGACCATTATGGAAAACTGGTCTCCCGCGACAGCGGTCGCGGTTGCTGCCTACGAGCAGCCCTTCGGGCAGGCCGGTGCGCAGGCAGGCACCCAGGCGCAGACGGCGCACCGACTGGGCATCAGCCAGCAGGCGGTGTCGGCTGCCTTGCGCCGCGCGCGGGTGGCGGAGCTTGCCGTGGCCCGGGATGCCCTGCGGCGGTGGTTACACGAGGTAGGGCAGGAGCAGACCGCATGATCGTCGAACCCATTGTCATTGGCGGAGCGGCCCAGCTGCTGGTGGTATTGGGCAGTTACCTGCTGGTGCTGGTGTTCAGCGGCCGGGTGGTGCGCTACGTCGTGCTGCCGGTTGGGGTCAAGCCGCCGCCGGCTCCTGCCGGACTGCGTTTTGATCCCAGCACCGTGATTGGCAAGTGCGAGAACGTCATCACCGTGACCTTCGTGCTGGCCGGGGACGTGGCCGGCATCGCCATCGTCTTTGCGGCCAAATCGCTGGTGCGCAGTCCACAGATGCGCCAGAACGCGGCGTTCTATCTGGGCGGTACGCTGGTCAATCTGGTGTGGGGGCTGCTGGTTGCGGCACCGGCCCGGGTACTGATTGCCGGCTTGGGTTGACTGGTATCCAAGGCGCCGGTGTCGGGACGAAGCAGGTCGCCAGCGACCCCGACGATCAGCGGACCAGCAGCAGCGGCCAGCCGCCTTCGAGGAGCAGGTTTTCGACCTCAGCCGGACCGGCGAAACGGCTGTCGGCTGCCAGGATCAGGCCCTGCGCGTGGTGGGCACGCAAGAGGGCGAACAGATCCGGCAGTTCGACTGACTCCGGCAGCTTGATCCGCGGCAGGGGTGCCGCACCGGCTGTGGCGGTCGCTGCGGCCGGGCAGGCCGCCTCCATGGCCGGCGCAACCAGCAGCAGCGGTATGCTCGACCTTGCGGCGAGGGCATCTGCCAGTGCCAGCACCGCCGGTGCGCCGCCGGGTGTGTCGAGCAGGGCAGTCCAGCGTGTACCGGGTCGCCGCTGTGGTGGCACCAGCAACAACGAGGCCTCGGCGCCCACCAGCGCCGCGCGCGCCAGCGATCCGAGTCGACCCGGGCCGCGCGCGCCGGTGCCAAGCCCCGTCAGGCGCGCACTGCGGGCCGCTTCGGACATCACCTGCGCCGCCTGACCACGCACCACCTCGAAACTCCAGGCCAGTTGGCGGGTCTGGGCGATGCGCGTCAGTGCGTTGCGGGCGTCGGCGGCCAACGCACGCCAGTGGCGTTGCAGGGCATCGGCGGTAAACGGCGCCAGCTGGCCGGACTGGGCGCGCACTTCGCGCACACATGCCAGGCCGGCGGCATGCAGCAGGTCTTCCTCTTCCACATACAGGCCCGCCAGACTGGCGCGCAGCGCCACCGCCAGATCGGCGGCCAGTTCCAGGGCCAGCAGGCTGGCGGCCGAGGCATCGACCGCCACCACCACGCGCGGCGGGTTGGGTGGGTCAGCCGTCGCCATTGCCGTTGTTCTCGCCGCCGTGCGCCAGCGCCGCGCGAATACGTGCGTATTCGGCCAGGCGGTCCGAGACCAGGCCGTTGATGCTGCCTTCGGGGTAAATGCCTTCTGTGTCCGCCACGCCTGCCGGCAGTCCGGTCAGCAGCTCGATGCCCTCGTCCACCGTGCGCACGGCATAGACGTGGAACTGGCCAGTGGCCACGGCATCGCGCACCTCGGCCCGCAGCATCAGGTGCTGCACGTTGGAGGCCGGGATCAGCACGCCCTGGTTGCCGGCGAGGCCCCGCGCCTTGCAGATATCGAAAAAGCCTTCGATTTTCTCGTTGACGCCGCCGATCGCCTGCACCTCGCCGAACTGGTTGACCGAGCCGGTCACTGCCAGGGACTGACGGATCGGCGCATCGGCCAGGGCCGACAGCAGTGCATACAGCTCGGCGCAGGACGCGCTGTCGCCGTCAACGCCGCTGTAGGACTGCTCGAACACCAGGCTGGCCGACAGGGACAGCGCTTCACCGGTGGAGTAGCGGGCGGCCAGGAAGCTCGACAGGATCAGCACGCCCTTGGAGTGCAGCGGGCCACCGAGCTCCACCTCGCGCTCGATGTCGAGCACGCGGCCCTGGCCCGGTCGCACGCGGGCGGTGATGCGACTCGGCCGGCCAAACATGACGCTGCCCAGGCCCAGCACGGCCAGGCCGTTGATCTGCCCGACCCGCTCACCGGCGGTGTCGATCAGCAGCGTGTCGCGCAGAATCGCTTCCTGCACCCGCTCGCGAACGCGCCCGCTGCGTTGCTCCGCCGCGTCGATGGCCGTCTGCACGTGGTCTGGCGCAACCTGCGTCTCGCCAACCTGGCGGGCGAAGTAATCGGCCTGTGTCAGCAAATCGCCCAGGTAGTTCAGGCGTACGTCGACCCGCTGCGCGTCGCCAATGCTGCGCGAGGCGTGCTCGATCACCCGCGCCACGGCCGCCGCACCGAACGGCAGCAGGCCCTGCCGGTTCGCCAGTGTGGCCAGCAGGCGGGCCAGATCGCGGGTGATGTCCGGACTGCGGCGCAGGTCATCCTCGAAATCGGCCGCCACCTTGAACAGCTCCACGAACTCGGGGTCGTATTCCGCCAACAGGTAATACAGCCGGCGATCGCCGATCAGCAGCACGGTCACGTCCAGCGGAATCGGCTCCGGGTCCAGCGACACGGTGGTCAGCAGGCCGATGGCCCGCTCCAGCGGCTCGATGCGCAGTTCCTTGGCGCGCAGCGCGCGCTTCATGGCATCCCAGGCGTAGGGCTGGCTCAGCAGGCGCATGGCGTCCAGCAGCAGGTAACCGCCGTTCGCCTCGTGCAGCGCGCCCGGCTTGATCAGCGTGAAGTCGGTGGACAAGGTTCCAAAACGTGCCTGGTGGTCCAGCCGCCCGACCAGGTTCGGGTAGTTCGGCAGATCGGCGTATACCACCGGCGCGCCGCGCCCGGCCGGTGGCTGGATCAGCAGGTTGACCTGGTAGCGGGTGAAGGTCGGTTCCGGGGCGAACGGCAGCCGCGGACCGGCATCCTCGCGCGGCGCCGTGAAGTCGCCGACGTTCTCGACCACATCCTGGCAGGCGGCGTCCAGGTATTCGGGCACGCCCGGCGTGTCGGCAAAGCTGGCCTTCAGCTCCGCGAAGGCCGGCTGCACCACGCCCAGCGCCACTTCGCGATTCAGTTCGCGGATACGTCCGCGGGCTTCCTTCTGCCACGCCGGGAGGCGTCGCAGTCGCTCGGCCAGTTCCTGCTCCAGTTGCTCGATTTCGCCCTCGATGCGCTTGCGGTCGTCCTCGGGCAGCTTATGGAAGGCTGCCGGCGACATCACCTCGCCCTTGCTCAGCGGCGCAAAGGCAAAGCCGCCTGGCGTCGTTATCAGCGCAATATCTTTGCCGCGGGCACGCTCGCGGGTCTCGTCGATTGCCTGCTCGTGACGGTCCTTGAACTCCTGCTCGACCACCCGCCGCCGCGCCTGGTACTCGTCCCCCTCGAAAGCGCCAGGCAGGGTGCTGTGCAGCTCCTCGACCAGTTGCGCCATGGCCTCGCAGAAGCGTCGCCCCTGGCCAGGCGCAAAGCGCAGCGCGCGCGGACGGTGCGGCTGCTCGAAATTGTGCACATAGCACCAGTCGGGCGGCGTGGCCTGACCGGCCGCGCGGCGTTCCAGAAAACGCCGCACCACGCCGTGGCGACCGGCGCCGGGCGTGCCCAGCACAAACAGGTTATAGCCGTCACGCCGGATGCCGGTGCCAAATTCCAGCGCCGCCAGGGCCCGCTCCTGGCCGACAACATCGACCTGTTCCACCACCTCGGTCGTGGTTTGGTAGGGAATCAGGTCCAGCTCGCACGCCGTATGCAGCTGTTGTGGTGTCAGGGGAGCCATCGCCATCGGGATTTATCTCTGGTGAGCCAGCGCGGCCGGCCCACGCCGGACATATCTGGCGATGGTAACCAATCACCCTGTCCTGATTCCCCGATCATGATCAAGCGGCTGGTACTTACGCGTGGTGGTTCGCCGGGCAGCCGTTTTGGGCGTCACTGATCCAGGCCAGGCTTCGCTTGGATGTACAGTGGACGGGCTGGCCGCGAGGCCATTCGCGAACTGTTTCGCTAAATCGGGAGTGCCGCAATGAGCAAGTCGCTACGCATCATCTTTACCTTGACTGCCGCCCTGGCGCTGCCTGGCGCTGGCCTTGCTGCCGATACGCAGGCCAAGCCCGCCGCCGGCGCGGGCGCCAAGATCAGCAAGCAACAATTCATGGAAAAAGCGGAGGCGCGCTTCGCACGTCGGGATGCCAACAAGGATGGTTTCATTGACGCCAGCGAGCGTGGGGCCATGCGCCAGCAGCGACGCCAGCAGCGCCAGGACTGCAACCCCACGCAGGACAACAAGCCTACCGAGCGCGGCGAGCGCGGTGGCCGCCGTGGCGCAGCCGCGGGTACCGACGCCAAGCCTCAGTAAGCTGCGGGCGTTCGGGGCGGGTCTCGCGAGTGGAGGCCCGATCCGTGTCGCCCTGGCGACGCTCCAAGGGCCACGCGGACACGCTACGCTTGGTTCGGCCACGGAAACGCTGAACTATTCGGTGTTTCCCGCAGCGCAAGGATGCGCTGCCAAAATTTGTGGCGGCAAGCCACGGGTTTTGTGAGCCATCGGAAAACCACGCTTTTCCGATGGCGGACGCTGAGAAATCCAGGACGGATTTATTCAGCGCTTCCATGGCGATTGCTTTGCAGGTTCGCAGCGATCACTCAGGCCATGATCTTCAAGGCGATGTAAGGCGCCAGATTAAACACAAAGATCGCAATCTTGTATTGCGCCAGATATTGAAAATAGGCGCGCGATAACTCAGCCTCGTCGAGCGAAAACATTCTGGCATGGAGCTTTGAAATGGGCCCCCTCATCAATATCAGCAGAATGGCCGCAACCGCCAAGACCCCGAAGTTAATGACCGTTGACCATCCAAGAAACGTAGTCAGGGTTTCTATCGAATTCATTTGACGGGCTCCCGTATTGGCTGGCTTGTACCAGCAAAGACACTATACCTGCTTGCCAGAACGCATTACCCGTGCGGGTTTCCGATTAATTGACAACCGGTCAGGCGCTTCATTCAGCTGAGTGGGAGGCCGCAGTTTGTCTCTTATTCTCCGGTCCAACCGTTTTGTCCGACCCTGGCCCGATGATCGGGGCCGGCAAGTGCCGCGTCCTCCGCGCAGCAGAATGGTCGGCAGCGTGGAGAGCCGCAGCAGGTCCGTGGTTTTGCTGCCAAAAAACAGCGCCCGTAGCGGGGAATGGGAATAGGCACCCATCAGCAGCAGATCGATGGCTTGCTCGTGCACGGCCCTGGCGATAACGCTTTCGGCGTCGCCGGGCACCAGCGCCGCGGTCACCGCGAAGCCTGCCGCCTCCAGGCGGGTCCTGGCCCAAGCAAGCTGCCTGGATGCGTCCTGACTTTCCTTGCCGGACATCAGCAGATGAATGGGCAGCCCGCGCAGCAGCGGACTGGTGGCGACCCGCTCCACACCGCGCCGGGTGACGACGCCGCCGTCGAAGGCAATCATCGCGCGCCGGGGCTCCTTGAAGTCGGCGGTCACGGTCAGGATGGGCCTGTGCAACGCCCGCACCACCCGTTCCACGTTGCGGCCCAGGTCGCGCTGCGTGGCTTCCGCCGCGACGCCGCGACGTCCCAGCACCATCAGGCGCACACCGCTTTCCAGATCGACCAGCGTTTCTTGCAACTCGCCGTAGCGTTGCCGCGTGTCCACCGGCGTGGCCCCGGCGGCCAGGGCGCGCTCGCGCAGGCGGTTGAGGAATATCCGCCCCTGCTCGCGCGCGGCCCTGGCGCGGACCTCATCGGCCGATGACAGCTCGGCCAGCAGATGTTCCTGGGCATCGATGCCGATGGCGCCGCTGTGGTCCGTACTGGCCCCGATTTCCGGATGCCGGTCGATGACGTGCAGCAACTCCAGCGGCGCCTCCATGCGCCGGGCGGCCCATGCCGCGTAGTCGGCCACGTAGTCGGCAAACCGGGACTGGTCCACGCAGGCCAGCACCTTGTTTTCGCTTTTCATGCCGTGCTCCCGCCTCAATGGCCGAGCAGCAGGTCTTCGGCGCCGTCCTTGTCGTGCACGGCGAATCTGTCCACCATCGTGGCGCTGGCTTCATTCAAGCCGATGACTTCCACCTCGGTGGCCTCGCGGCGGAACTTGATCACCACCTTGTCGAGCGCGCTGATCGCCGTGATGTCCCAGAAATGGGCGCGGCTGACGTCGATGCGGACTTTCTCGATCACCTCCCGGTAATCGAAGGCGTCGACGAAGCGCTCCGCCGAGGCAAAAAACACCTGCCCGGTCACGGTATAGGTACGCACCCGGCCTTCGTCTTCACTCATCGATTTCACGCGCAGGATCTGCCCCACCTTGTGGGCGAAGAAAAAGCCCGACAGCAGCACGCCCACCAGCACGCCCCTGGCCAGGTCGTGCGTGAAAACGACCACCACCACCGTGGCGAGCATCACCACGCTGGAGCTTTTCGGGTTATGGCGCAGGTTGCGGATCGACGCCCAGTTGAAGGTGCCGATGGCGACCATGATCATCACCGCCACCAGCGCGGCCATCGGAATGCGCGCCACCCAGTCGCCGATGAACACCACCATTACCAGCAGGAACAGGCCCGCCGCCAGGGTGGACAGGCGCCCCCGACCGCCCGATTTCACGTTGATGACCGACTGGCCAATCATCGCGCAGCCGGCCATGCCACCCAGAAACCCGGAAGCGATGTTGGCCATGCCCTGGCCCACGCATTCGCG
This sequence comes from Immundisolibacter sp., assembly GCF_041601295.1. Lineage (NCBI taxonomy): Bacteria > Pseudomonadati > Pseudomonadota > Gammaproteobacteria > Immundisolibacterales > Immundisolibacteraceae > Immundisolibacter > Immundisolibacter sp. The sequence goes on along the minus strand of NZ_JBFIII010000017.1, from coordinate 5,334 downwards.
GTTCTTGTTGCTGCCCGAATCGGTCAGGTCGTCGACGATGGACGCCGTCATCATCGATTCGAGCAGGCCCACCACGGCCAGCGTTGCGGACACCGGAAAGATGATCTGCAATGTTTCCAGATTCAGCGGCACCTCGGGCAACAGAAACAGCGGCAAGCTGTCCGGCAGCTGACCCATGTCGCCCACTGTGCGGATGTCCAGGCCAAGGAACATAGCCACACCCGACAGCACCACGATCGCCACCAGCGGCGATGGCACCGCCCGGGTCAGGTACGGGAACAGGTAAATGATGCCCAGGCCGGCCGCCGTCATGGCGTACACATGCCAGCTGACGTTGGTCAGTTCCGGCAGTTGCGCCATGAAGATCAGGATCGCCAGCGCGTTGACGAAGCCGGTGATCACCGAGCGCGACACAAAACGCATCAGCGCACCGAGCCTGAGCCAGCCGGCCAGGATTTGCAGCACGCCGGTCAGCACCGTGGCGGCCAGCAGGTACTGCAGGCCGTGGTCCTTGACCAGCATGACCATCACCAGCGCCATGGCACCGGTGGCAGCCGAAATCATGCCGGGGCGGCCGCCGGTAAAGGCGATCACCGTGGCGATACAGAACGAGGCGTACAGCCCCACCTTGGGGTCGACCCCGGCGATGATCGAGAACGCAATCGCCTCCGGGATCAGCGCCAGGGCGACCACCATGCCCGCCAGCAGATCGTTGCGGACATTGGCGAGCCAGTCCTGGCGCAGGAATTTCAGCATTGGTTCAGTTTCCGATGGGCTTGCCGGCCGGTTGGCGGCAGTAAAAGCAGGCGCAGCGCACCTACCCGGCCAGCGAAATGGCCCGGACAGGTAGCGGCAAAAACACGTAGCACGGCGTTCGGCGCCGCCGCGCCAGCATAGGTTGGCACGTCGGTCGCGATGGGCGGGGAGACGGATTTACGAGGATACGGCGCGTTGCGCGGCGCCTATTGTGCCCTATGGGCGTTTGGCAGGCGCCCCGTAGGCCGTCGCATCGGGGCCGAAATCGAGCGCCCAACCGGCCCGCGGGTCGAAGTCAGCGAATGGCGGCGCAGTGCGCTGCGCCTATTGCGCCTCATGGAATGCTCTTACCGACAACCAATCACGTCGGGAACACGTCACCGACTTTGTGCAGGGTGCGTTACAACCGTGGCGGGCGCCGTGGCCGGATCATCCCGGATTCCGCTACGCTTCATCCGGGCTACGCTTGCTACATACTTGCGTTTGACGATGGACGTGCAGGCTATTCTGATTTCTGGACGGAGCTAGCTACCCTAGTCATTGCTTCAAGTTCTGACCTTGCCTTTTTAGCGCGCTCCTCGTAATCCTTATGTCTGTTTCGTAGGCTCGGGAGAAGAGCAATTACGGCGGGACGACGTCGTCCCGGCTGCTGGTCGTCTAGTTTGTCTAAGTATTTTGAAAGCTCACGGCACTCTTGCAATATGGCATCAATGCGACTCTTCGGTCCGGATATGGCAGTATCGATTCGAGCCGCTCGCTCTGCCGCGTATCGACTTGGAATGTCCGGAATTTCGGCAAGTTTCGCCTTGCACTCAGTTGTCAGCACATCGAGTTCACTAAATATCTTATCTAGATCGTCGAAGTACCTGTCCATAACATCCCTTAGGCGAGGGCCTAAGGCTCTATGCTCAATACGCCTCAGTGCTATTTCAGGTGATATCGATTCAAGGAGAAGATCTGTCTCCAGTTCGTAGGTCCAGAGCAAGCTCTGATTTCGTAGTAACCGCCGAATCGAGATTAAGACTAGGATATATAGTGACGCAATAAGGGCTAGTGCCTTTAAAATATTGGTGTCGGCCGAGCCAATCTGCATTGATATGGCAGATAACTGTTCCGTGATGGCAAGTAAGAATAATAAACCAGTTACAATCGTTACGATAACGTCAGAACGGCGGGTCGGATTGAAATGTGGCTTTGGAAGTCGAGCGACTTCTGGTTCATTGTTGGCCAATTGTTTGGCGATGGAAAAAATACCAAAACCTAGAAATGCTAAACCAAATAGCCCAGTCAGAAGCGCGCTAAAACTCTTGCCAATTACAAGAGAAAATAGTGCTGGCGGAAATAGTAAAAATGCTCCGGTCACAATTCGGAGTAGCGCAGAACCTGTGTCGTGGGAAGGCTGCGAGGTGAATCTAACCTCCTCACTAATTCCAGTCGTAGGTGACATGAAAAGACTGGTCAAATATATCGCTTCCGTACACAGGAGAACTCTGAGTATTAGGTCCTTGTGGGCTCCAATATCTGTTTGAAGGCTGGGAATCAACTGCCAGATCACAAATGCGATGGCGCCTAGTAATACCCATAGATTTATGCCATTTACCTTCGCTTCAATTTCAGCGGCCTTTTGCCTGTTTCGCAGGTAGTTTAGAATTTCTCTCTTGTCGGCCATGCTGGATTCACACTCCCATTCTTGTACATGACAATTAGTGGATTTGGGAAAATCAGATGATAGGAGTTGTGATAATTGGGGACAGACCACGGTTTCAGCCGCTTTCTACTCCCTATTTCCTCACCCACACTTGGACTCCCCACAATTCAGACACGTCAAACACCCGTCCATTGACAAAATTGGGGACAGACCACGGTTTCAGTTCATGTAGGTTGGGCTGACGCAGGAAGCCCAACATTCATTTCGGTCCGCTACGGGCCATCGATACGCCCCGCCTGCGTGTCCAGGCTTCCTTCAGACGGGTTCGCTTCGAAACAACACGCCCCGCTCACCGTACCCGTCCGCCGATAACGCATTGCTTCGTTGCCTGCTGTGGGTTGTTGGGCTTCCTGCGTCAGCCCAACCTACATTCCGCTATGAGCCGCGCCGGGTCTTCCGAATTACCCACACTTGGACTCCCCGCAACTCAAACAGGTCAGACATCCGTCCATCATGATCATGGCCTTGGTGCTGCACTTGTAGCAAAGCTGGGCGCCGTCGGGATAGGTCGCGTCGGTTTCGGTTTTGCTGTTTGCCTGGCCGGTGCGGGTTTCGTATTCGCTGCGTTTTTCTTCGATCAGTTTCAGTTGCCGGGCGTCCAGTTCGCTGTCCGGCAACATGCCGATGGTGCGCAGGTGCTGTTCGATGGCGTCGCCGATTTCGGCCACCAGGGACGGCATGTAGCGGCCTCCTTTCTTGAAGTAGCCGCCGCGCGGGTCGAACACGGCCTTGAGCTCTTCGACCAGGAAGGTGATGTCGCCGCCCTTGCGGAACACGGCCGACACGATGCGCGTGAGCGCCACGATCCACTGGAAGTGCTCCATGCTCTTGGAGTTGATGAAGATCTCGAACGGCCGGTAGTGCTCGTGCTCGGTGCCGGCGTTCAGCACGATGTCGTTGATGGTCAGGTACAGGGCGTGCTCGGTGAGCGGCGTTTTTATTTTGTAGGTGGTGCCGCGCAGGGTTTCCGGCCGCTCCAGCTTCTCGTGCATCTGGATGACTTTGGCCTTTTCCCGCTCTGGAAAGGCGGCCGCCTGGTCGTCGGGCCTGGCGGGGTCCTGCGGGCGCACCACGCTGTAACCGGTGATTTTTCTGTCGATTTGGATGGTCATGGCTGGGTATCCGGGTAATCAGAATTTGCCGTAGTAGCCTTCTTTGAGGGCATCGAACAGGTTGGCGGCGCTGTGTACCTCGCCGTCGTATTCGATTTCCTCGTTGCCCTTGGCCTGGATGGCGGTGCCGTCTTCCAGCTCGAAGCGGTAGGTGGTGTTTTCCAGATCCTTGTCCTTGACCAGCACGCCCTGGAAGGCTTCCGGGTTGAAGCGGAAGGTGGTGCAGCCTTTCAGGCCCTGGTCGTAGGCGTACAGGTAGATGTTCTTGAAGTCCTCGAACGGGTAGTCGGTGGGCACGTTGGCGGTCTTGGAGATGGACGAGTCGATCCACCGCTGCGCCGCGGCCTGGATGTCGACGTGCGCCTTGGGGGTGATGTCCTCGGCGGTGATGAAGTAATCCGGCAGTTGCTCGGCCGGGTCTTCGCTGTAGGGGATGGCGCGCGGGTTGATCAGGTGGCGGTAGGACAGCAGCTCGTAGGAGAACACGTCCACTTTTTCCTTGGTCTTGCGGCCCTCGCGGATGACGTTGCGGAAGTAGTGGTGGGCGAAGCTCGGCTCGATGCCGTTGCTGGCGTTGTTGGCCAGTGACAGCGAGATGGTGCCGGTCGGCGCAATGGAGCTGTGGTGGGTGAAGCGGACGCCGCGCTCGGCGATGGCCTCGATCAGGTCCGGCCGCACGCTGGCGACGCGTTGCATGTAGCGGCTGTAGCGGGCCAGCAGCACGCGGCCGGGCAGTTTGTCGCCCGCCTTGTGGCCGTCGGTGGCCAGTTCCGGGCGCTTGCGCAGCATGTCCGGGGTGAGCTCGAACAGCTCGTCCATGATCGGCGCCGGGCCTTTTTCGTCGGCCAGTTCAAGGCCGGCTTCCCAGCCGGCAATGGCCATTTCGCGCGATACGGCTTCGGTGAATTCCAGGGACTCGGCATCGCCGTAGCGACGGCCGAGCATGGTCAGCGCCGAGCCCAGGCCCAGAAAGCCCATGCCGTGGCGGCGCTTGCGGGTGATTTCGTCCCGCTGCTGCTGCAACGGCAGGCCGTTGACCTCGACCACGTTGTCCAGCATGCGCGTGAACACGCGCACCACGTCGCGGTATTCGTCCCAGTTGAAGCGCGCCTCGGGCGTGAACGGTGCCTCGACGAAGGTGGTGAGGTTCACCGAACCCAGCAGGCAGGCGCCGTAGGGCGGGAGTCCCTGCTCACCACAATTGTGGGCATAGAGGCCGTTGGCGTCGAAGGCATTGATGCCGGGCACCTGCACGTCGTACACCGCGTGCACGCCGGCGTCGGTGATGCTTTCCACGCGGGCAGTGAAGCGCTCGCGGTTCAGGCTGCGGCTGTAGCGGGCCAGGGACTGGTCCAGGCGCGCGGCCTTGTCGCTATCGGCAAAGCCCACGAGCTGCGCGAACACGGCCAGGTTCTCGCCGCTGATGACCAGCTCGTGCTGGGCCTGCGTGGCGTACTGCTGTTGGCCGCCCTTGCCGTCCGGCAGCAGCGTGCTACCTGCGGCGCGGCGGTTGCGATACAGGCGCGACACGATGCCCAGACGCAGCAGCATGCGCTGCACGGCTTCCAGCTGCGGCAGGTCGGACTGCGCCAGGCGCACGCTGACGCCCTTGTCCTGGGTGCACTGAACCGAGCCGTCGGCGTCGAACAGACCACGCAGGAAGCCACGCTGGAAGGCGCTGGACGCGCGCTCCATGCGCGGGGTGATGCGCTTGTGGCCGGGCGCCATGCCGACTTCGTGGGCCAGGTTACGAATGGC